>DAIMKE010000920.1:0-3433 GCA_036721875.1 Bradyrhizobium sp.
GTCCATAAGGACAGTACTCAACAACACGCCTCATTCGGCAAGGCGGTCTTCACCGGACGGATACGTCCTGGGCGAGCGTGCCGGCATCCCAAAGGGGGTCCTTAACGTCGTCACCAGTGCGGACGCCGCTGGAGTCGGACAGGAATTCTGCTCAAATCCGAAGGTGCGCAAGATCTCGTTCACGGGATCGACGCGGGTCGGATCAATCCTGATGCGTCAATGCGCCGATAGCATCAAGAAACTGAGCCTCGAACTCGGGGGAAATGCACCTTTCATCGTGTTCGAGGACGCCGACCTCGACAAGGCCGTCGAAGGGGCGATCATCGCCAAGTTCCGCAATGCCGGGCAGACCTGCGTCTGCGCCAACCGCATATATGTTCAGCGCGGCGTGCGTGACGCCTTCGCCGAAAAACTTGCCGCAGCGGTTGCGAGCTTGAAAGTGGGCGACGGGGCGGAGCCCGCAGTTCAGATCGGACCGCTCATTTCTCAACAGGCGCTCGCCAAGGTTGAGGCTCACGTCGCTGATGCTGTTGCCAAGGGCGCGAGAGTCGTCACGGGCGGCCACCGTCACCCGGCCGGCGAACTGTTCTACCAGCCCACAGTGCTCATGGGTGCGACTTCGGGGATGCGGCTCGCTCGCGAGGAGACGTTTGGGCCGATCGCGCCATTGTTTGCCTTCGACTCGGTCGAAGAAGTGATCGGAATGGCCAACGACACTGAATTCGTCTCCCTCCGGTGAGGGCCGTCTTGTCGAGTTAATGCGAGTGCTGTGTAACAGCGCTTATGGACAGCAATAAGTTCAGTGCTCAGATTGAACGGTTTGAGGTTGTCGAGACTGGCCGTCGCCGTCGCTGGACCGATGATGAGAAACTCAAGATCGTTCTGGAGAGTTTGCAGGCCCCGCGCGCGGTCTCGTCGACAGCACGACGATACGGCATCTCGCGCTCGCTGCTGCTGACTTGGCGACGATCGTTTGGGACGCGGACGAACGAACGACCTCAGTCAGCTTTTGTGCCGGCGACGGTGATGCCAGACCAGCTTCCGGAGCCGGCAGTAGCTTCAGCCCGGCCAGCGAGCGGACGCATGGAGATTTTCGTCGGCAAGGCCTGTCGCGTGATCGTGGACGCCGGCGTTGATATGACCGCGCTGTCTCGCGTATTGGATCTGCTGGAGCGGCGATGATCCCGATCGCGGCAGGGGCGAGGATCTGGATCGCAACCGGTCACACTGACATGCGCAAAGGCATGCAGGGTCTGGCATTGCTGGTGCAGGAGGGGCTGGGGCGAGATCCTTTTGCCGGCGACGTCTTTGTGTTCCGTGGTCGTGCTGGCACCCTGATCAAAGCGCTGTGGCACGACGGGGTCGGGCTGTCGCTCTACGCCAAGCGATTGGACCGTGGCCGCTTCATCTGGCCGGCGACGGTGGATGGGGTGGTGTCGCTGACGGCAGCTCAGATGGGCTACTTGCTGGAGGCGATCGACTGGCGCAACCCGCAACACAGCTGGCGGCCGCAGAGCGCAGGATAGGTTGCGCAATAGTCCCGTGAGATTGCAAAAAGCGCGCGCCAAATCGCGGCTTTTGTGATTCCATCGGTGCATGGGTGACAGTCCCGAGAAGCTGCCGGAAGACATTGAGGCGCTGCAGGCGGCGTTGCTGGCAGCACGCGCCGAACTTGCCAGCGTTCGTGCCCAGCAGTCCGACGACCACGCGCTGATTGCTCACCTCAAGCTGCAGATCGAAAAGCTGAACCGTGATCGTTATGGCCCGCACTCGGAGCGCACCGCAAGGCTGCTGGATCAGCTCGAACTGACGCTGGAGGAGCTCGAGGCCTCAGCGACTGAGGACGAACTCGCTGCCGAAATGGCCGCGGCCAGGACGACGAAGGTGGCCTCGTTCACGCGCAAGAGGCCGTCGCGCCAGCCGTTCCCGGACCATCTGCCTCGCGAACGGGTGCTCGTGCCGGGACCTGTGGCGTGCGCCTGTTGCGGCGGAGCGAGGTTATCCAAGCTCGGGGAGGACATCACCGAGACGCTGGAGGTGATCCCGAAATCTTGGAAGGTGATCCAGCACGTCCGGGAGAAGCTCACTTGCCGTGATTGCGAGAAGATCAGCCAGGCCCCGGCGCCGTTCCATGTCATTGCTCGCGGCTGGGCCGGTCCCAGCTTACTGGCGATGGTGCTGTTCGAGAAGTTCGGCCAGCACCAGCCGCTGAACCGGCAGGCCGAACGCTATGCCAGGGAAGGCGTACCGATCAGCCTGTCGACCCTCGCGGACCAGGTTGGCGGCTGCACAGTTGCGCTGACGCCCTTGTTCCGGCGGCTCGAGGCCCATGTGCTGAGTGCCGAGCGATTGCACGGGGACGACACGACGGTGCCGGTCCTGGCCAAAGGCAAGACCGACACCGGTCGCATCTGGGTCTATGTGCGCGACGACAAGCCTTTTGGCGGGCAGGCTCCGCCGGGGGCAGTGTTTTATTACTCGCGCGATCGCGCCGGCGAGCATCCCCAGGCCCATCTGGCCGGCTACAGCGGCATCTTCCAGGCCGATGCCTATGGCGGCTATGGCAAGCTTTACGAGGCGGGCCGCAACGCAGGTCCGATCCTGGAAGCGGCGTGTTGGGTCCATGCCCGACGGCCGTTCTTCGTGATGGCTGATTTGGCGGAGAATGCGCGCCGCAAAGTGCAGGGCAAAAAGCCGGCGGTGATCTCGCCGCTGGCGCTGGAAGCAGTCCGCCGGATCGATGCCTTGTTCGAGATCGAGCGCGGCATCAACGGCGAGACGTCCGAGCAGCGCCGGGCCGTCCGCCAGGAGCGCAGCGTCCCACTGGTCGCTGATCTGAAGGTCTGGATGCGTGAACAACGCGCCAAGCTCTCCCGGCGCAACGATGTTGCCAAGGCGATGGACTACATGCTCAAGCGCTGGGATGCGTTTACCCGCTTCCTCGGCGACGGCCGCATTTGCCTGTCGAACAACGCCGCCGAACGAGCCCTGCGCGGCATCGCCTTGGGACGGAAGTCGTGGCTCTTCTGCGGCTCCGACCGCGGCGGCGACCGTGCCGCGATGATGTACAGCCTGATCGTCACAGCCAAAATGAACGACGTGGATCCACAAGCCTGGCTCGCCGACGTCCTGGCACGCATCGCTGCACATCCCGCACAACGGCTCGACGAACTGCTGCCCTGGAATTGGCGCGCCCAAAACAAGCAAATCAATCAGGCAGCCTAACCAACCGCTCCGCGGTTCTCGCCGGATGCTTACCTGAATTCGGTCTTGCCTCGTATTTCTATGCGCGCGATCTGAGCCAGGTATGGAAGGTGGTGGAGGCGTTGGAATACGGCATGGTGGGCGTAAATACCGGTCTCATTTCGACAGCGGAAGCCCCGTTCGGCGGAGTAAAGAGCACCGGGATTGGACGAGAAGGATCGAAATACGG
>DAIMKE010000921.1:0-3420 GCA_036721875.1 Bradyrhizobium sp.
CAACGGCTTCCCGCCCCCCTCCAGAATGCCAGATTTTCCAGACACAGGGACCCAGTTGCACGAGCGCACCAGGCAGGTGGGCCCCGGCTCAGCAGCGCGGCACTTCGCGCCGCACTGCGTCCGGGGCACGAGGGTGGCAGCACTAGAATATTCCCTCGCCGGCGATGCGCTTCTTCTTTTTCGAGCGTTGCCAGACGACGCCGGGATAGCCCTTCAGCGGCACCAGCGGCTCGCCGGTGTAGGCCCATTCCTGCAGTTCCTCGATGGCGATGTGATAGAGCGGTTGCCGCCCGGTGCGGCCCGAGAACAGCGCGCGGGGAATGTTGACCATGTGCGGCGATCGGGGGCGTTCGTAGGCAATGGGGGTGCCGCAGTTCGAACAGAAGCTTCGCACTGTCCTGGTCGCCTTATCCTCGTAACGCGCGAGGCTGGTCTTGCCCCTCGTGATGCGGAAGCGCTTGCGCCAGCTTCCGACATAGGTTGCGTACGCTGCGCCGTGCGCGCGGCGGCTGGCATGCGAATGATCGTGCCAGGCCCAGCGTGCCGGCACGTCGATCTCGAAGGCGACCTTGCCGCACAGGCATTGGCCGGCGGCAGGCTTGCCGAGCGCGACGGCTTTTGCCTTTTTCTTTTCCGATTCTTCTTCCGGAAACATGGCGAGCTCTTGTAGCCCGGATGAGCGAAGCGACATCCGGGAACGCTGCTGATATCGCCCCGGATGTCGCTTCGCTCATCCGGGCTACGATGTGTTTACGCCCGCTCCAGCTCGTTGTGCTCCGGATAGTCCGTATACCCCGCAACATCCCCGCCATAGAACGTCGCGCGGTTGTAGGGTGTCAGCGGGAAGCCGCGCTGCAGGCGGCGCGGCAGGTCGGGGTTGGAAATAAAGATGCGGCCGAACGCGATGGCATCCGCATGGCCGTCCCTGATCGCGGCGTCGGCGGTTTCGCCGGTGAAGCCGCCGGCCGTGATCAGCACGCCCTTCCAGATCGGCCGGAACAGCGCCATCGCCGACGGTACGTTCTGATGGTTGACCTCGGCGCGGCCGGCGCCGGAGGAGCGCGGCTCGATGAAGTGCAGATACGCGAGGCCGAGCGGGCTAAGCTGCTCGACCGCGTAGGTGTAGAGCGGCATCGGATCCGGCTCGCCGCTGCCATTGGCGACACCATAGGGCGACAACCGTACCCCGACGCGATCCGCGCCCCAGACCTCGACCACAGCCTTCGTCACTTCCATCAGGAAACGGACGCGGTTCGGAATCGAGCCGCCATATTGATCGGTGCGCAGATTGGTATGCGACTGCAGGAACTGCTCGATCAGATAGCCGTTGGCGCCATGGATCTCGACGCCGTCGAAGCCGGCGGCGAGCGCATTCTGCGCCGCCTGCCGGTAGGCGTCGACCACGCCTGGGATTTCGGACGTTTCGAGCGCGCGTGGCGTCTCGTAGGGTACCGCCTTGCCGTCGGCCGTGCCGGTCTTCAGGTCGGCGATCGGCACCGCCGACGGCGCGACCGGCAGCGCGCCGCCGGGCTGGAACGAGGAATGCGAGACGCGGCCGACATGCCAGAGCTGCAGGAAGATGATCCCGCCCTTGGCGTGAACGGCATCGACCACCTCGCGCCAGCCGGCGATCTGCTGCTCGGTATAGATGCCGGGCACGCCGGGGCTGCCGAAGCCCGTGTCCACGACCGGCGAGGCTTCGGCGATCAGCAACCCGCCCGGCGTCGCGCGCTGGGCGTAATATTCCGCGTTCAGCGGCCGCGGCGCGAGCGACGGCTTGGCCGCCCGCATCCGCGTCAACGGCGCCAGCGCGACACGATGCTTGAGCTGATAGGGACCGACCTTGAGCGGCGAAAACAACGATGGATAGTTCATGTGTATTTCCAAAACCCCGTGTTGATACGGATATGTAACCGCTTCAGCTTGTTCGTAAAAGGCTCCGGTGGCAATCTCGCCGCGCGATCCCCGAAAGCAAGTCATCCATGCCGAAATCGAGTGCCAGATCGCTCCCTTCCCTCAGTATCCGGATCGATCTGGCTGGCGATGCGCGCATTGGACCGGGCAAGATTCAGTTGCTGGAGAATATCGAAGCCTGCGGGTCGATTTCGGCTGCCGGGCGGGCGATGGACATGTCCTACAAGCGGGCGTGGGACCTCGTCGACGAGATCAACCACATCTGCCGGCAGGCGGCGGTCGAGCGCCAGACCGGCGGCAAGAACGGCGGCGGCGCCACGCTGACGGCGTTCGGCGCCACGCTGGTCGCGCGTTACCGCAAGGTCGAGCGCGCCGCCGCCAGCGCGGCGCGCAAGGAACTGGCGGCGCTGCGCAGCGAGATCGGGCGGGGGAAGAAGCGCCCGGGCTGATAACGGAGGGAAAATATGCGATAGATGGACGCTCCAAGGTCGCCACCCAAGCAGTCCAGGAATTGTCGCATGCCCCATCCAGCCATGTCGCCCGGCAATGTTGCCGTCATCACCGGAGGCGCCTCCGGCATCGGGCTCGCCGCCGCGACGCACTTTGCCGGCCTCGGCATGAAGGTGTGCATCGCCGATATCGGGGCGGAGCGGCTCGCCGAGGCCGCGGCAGCGCTGGCGTCGGTCGCACGAGGCGGGAGCGCCGATGTCATGACGGCCCCGGTCGACGTCAGCCGCTTCGATGACGTCGCAGCCCTGGACGCCTCGGTGCAGAAACGGTTCGGCGGCACCGACGTGCTGATGAACAACGCCGGCATCGGCCCGGACAGCAACAGCTTCGGACCGCTGGAGAACTGGCAGCGCATTCTCCAGGTCAATTTGTGGGGCGTCATCCATGGCACGCAGGCGTTCGCGCCCCACATGGTCGAACGCGGACGGCCCGGCCTCGTCATCAACACCGGCTCCAAGCAGGGCATCACCACCCCGCCCGGCAATCCCGCCTACAATGTTTCGAAGGCCGGCGTGAAGGCGCTCACCGAAGCCCTTCAGCATGAATTGCGCAACATCCCGGGCTGCAAGATCAGCGCGCATCTGATGATCCCCGGTCATGTCTTCACCGGCCTCACCGCGCGCGGCCGCACCGAGAAGCCGCCGGGCGCCTGGACGCCGGAGCAGACGGTGGATTTCATGATCTCACGCATCGATGCCGGCGATTTCTACATCCTCTGCCCGGACAATGACGTGCCGCGTTCGCTCGACGAGCGGCGCATGGCGTGGGCGATCGGCGACATCGTCGAAAACCGCCCCGCGCTGTCGCGCTGGCACCCGGACTACGCGGATGCGTTCGCGAAGTTTGTGAAGGGGGAATGAGCTAACTGCAGAGGTCGTCATGCCCGCGAAGGCGGGCATCCAGTACGCTGCGGCTTCTCGATTCCATCACCGGCGTCCCTTGAATACTGGATCCCCTGAGTTCACAGAACAAGTGCAACACCTGCTATGGTGTTGT
>DAIMKE010000922.1:0-3417 GCA_036721875.1 Bradyrhizobium sp.
CTTGACGACACTATCGACCACCTTCTTCTCGCCGGCCTTGTCGAACGCGATCGTCAGCTTGTTGCCGTCGATCTTCACCACGTGGCCGTAGCCGAATTTGTCGTGAAAGACGCGATCGTCGAGCGAAAACTCCGACACCGTACCGGTGGATTTGGCGACCAGTTCGCCTTCGATTACCATCGGGCCGCGCTTGTTGCGCGAAAAGCCGCCGGAGAAGGTATCGCCGCGCGCGCCCGAAAATGACGACTGGCTTTCTTCAAATCCGCCGCGATCCTGTCCGCCACGGCCGCCCTGATTGCGCGCGCGGTTGGCCTGCGCGCGCTGCCAGCCCGGCGTGGTGTAGCTGGAGCCGAAGGATTCGACGTTGTCGAAGCGCGACGGGCCGTAGCCGCCGCTGCCGCCCCAGCCGGAGCCGCCCTTGGATTCCGTGATCTCGACATTGGCCGACGGCAACTCGTCGAGAAAGCGCGACGGCATCGTGGTCGACCACGTGCCGTGGATGCGCCGGTTGGTGGCGAAATAGAGTTTGGCGCGGCGGCGCGCGCGCGTCAGGCCTACATGGGCGAGACGCCGCTCTTCCTCGAGACCGGCGCTGCCCTGTTCGTCGAGCGTGCGCTTGCTCGGAAACAGGCCTTCCTCCCAGCCCGGCAGGAACACATTGTCGAATTCGAGTCCCTTGGCCGAGTGCAGCGTCATCAGCGACACTGCTTCGTCCGCGTCGCCGCCGTCGCGGTCCATCACCAGCGAGATGTGTTCGAGGAAACCTTGCAGATTCTCGAACTCCTCCATCGAGCGCACGAGTTCTTTCAGGTTGTCCAGCCGGCCCGCGGCGTCGGCCGAGCGGTCCTTCTGCCACATCTCGGTATAGCCGCTCTCGTCGAGCACGATTTCGGCGAGCTCCGTATGCAAGATCACCTCGCGCTGGGCACGCCAGCGCTCGAACTGGAGAATCAGTTCGCGCAAAGATCCGCGCGCCTTCGGCTTCAGCTCGTCGGTCTCCACCACGGCGCGGGCGGCCTCGAACAGGGGAATACGGCGCTTGCGGGCGTGGTCGTGCAGCATCTGCACGGTGGCGTCGCCAAGCCCACGCTTCGGGACATTGATGATGCGCTCGAAGGCGAGATCGTCGGCAGGCGAGTTGATCGTGCGCAAATAGGCCAGCGCGTCGCGGATTTCGGCGCGTTCATAGAATCGCGGACCGCCGATCACGCGATAGGGCAGGCCGAGCGTGACAAAGCGATCCTCGAACTCGCGCATCTGGAACGAGGCCCGCACCAGGATCGCGACTTCGTTGAGGTTCTCGCCCGCACGCTGCAGTTCCTCGATCTCCTCGCCGATGGCGCGGGCTTCCTCCTCGGAATCCCAGGAGCCGGTCACGGTGACCTTTTCGCCGTCGACGTCCTCGGTGCGCAGCGTCTTGCCGAGCCGGCCTTCATTGTGCGCGATCAGGTGCGAGGCGGCGGCGAGGATGTGGCCGGTGGAGCGGTAGTTGCGCTCGAGGCGGATGACTTTTGCGCCGGGAAAATCGTGCTCGAAGCGCAGGATGTTGTCGACCTCGGCGCCGCGCCAGCCATAGATCGACTGGTCGTCGTCGCCGACGCAGCAGATGTTCTTGAGAGGTGAGGATTGAACTGTATTTCCTTCGTCATTCCGGGGCGCACCGGCAGGTGCGAACCCGGAATCTGGAGACGAGTCCTCATTATCTCGAGATTCCCCGATGTGCGATTGCACATCGTGGTTCGCATCTTCGATGCGCCCCGGAATGACGGTTGCAGAAGTGCCCCCCGGAATGACGGGAGTATCGATGGCGCCCGGGATCACCGCCGACAGCGGCACACCCGGCCGCGACGGCGCCTGCGACAATAGCCGCAGCCACAGATATTGCGCGACGTTGGTGTCCTGATATTCGTCGACCAGGATGAACTTGAACCGGTTCTGGTATTGCCGGAGCACGTCGGGGTTTTCGCGGAACAGCCGGATGTTCTCCAGCAGGAGATCGCCGAAATCGGCGGCGTTGAGGATCTTCAGCCGCTCTTGATAGCTGGCGTATAGCTTCCCACCCTTGCCGTTGCCGAACACCGCGGCTTCTCCCGCTGGCACCTGCGCCGGCGTCAGGCCGCGGTTCTTCCAGCCGTCGATCAGGCCGGCCAGCATGCGCGCCGGCCAGCGCTTGTCGTCGATGTTCTCGGCCTGCAGCAGCTGCTTGAGCAGCCGCACCTGGTCGTCGACATCGAGCACGGTGAAATTGGATTTGAGCTGAACCATCTCGGCGTGGAAGCGCAGGATGCGGCCGCCGATCGAGTGGAAGGTGCCGAGCCACGGCATGCCTTCGACGGCCTGGCCGAGCATCTGGCCCAGCCGCAGCTTCATCTCGCGCGCCGCCTTGTTGGTGAAGGTCACCGACAGGATTTCATGCGGCCGCGCCCCGCCCTGGCTCAGGATGTGCGCGATGCGCGTGGTCAGCACACGGGTCTTGCCGGTGCCGGCGCCGGCCAGCACCAGAACCGGCCCATCCAGCGTCACGACCGCGTCGCGCTGTTCGGGATTGAGGCCGTTGAGATATTGCGGACCGGCTGCGGCGCGCGCACGCGCGGCGATACCGCCAGCCGCTGGCTGGTGCTCGGGGACGCCACGATGGGGCAGTTTGCTCGGCTCGGTCATTCTCGAATCGTCTCGCGCCCACGATGGCACCGTGGGGCCGGAAAGGGGAGCCTTCATAGCAGGGATTGGGGGCCATATAGGGCCTGTCCGTCCGTTTTGACAGGTTTTATCCCGGCGCATTTTCAGACCGGATTTCGCGGCCAAGACGTACTTTTGTTCCAGCGGAATTGACAAATTTCGGCATTTTGCCGCCTGGAACCTTCGTTCCCGGGCCGGATTGTTTCTGCAGTCGATGCGCGACAACCCCGTCGTGGACATCGGGAGAGCAATCGAGAGAGCAACAGACAACAGAGGTCGTGTCATGCTGAGCTGGGTCGTAACATTTCTGGTCGTCGCGCTGATCGCGGGTATTCTGGGCTTCGGCGGCATCGCCGGCGTCTCCATCGAAATCGCCAAGGCGATCTTCTTCATCGCCATCATCCTGTTCCTGGTCTCGGCGGTGGTCGGACTGGTGCGTGGACGCGGCAACGTCTAGCCGGCGGGCTGACGCGCAGAAGCCGGCAGCGGCGGTCTGCATGGCCGTCGCTGCCGTATTCTTTTCAATCTCCGTCAGCGCTTGACGATGACGATTTCCAGATATTCGCTCGGCAGCACCATGGTGCCGTCAGTGGCGCGATTCATCGAAGCAATCAGCGCCAGGATGTCATCGGCAAGTCGGCGCTGGTCGCCTGGATCATCCTGTGGGCGATGTCGACCATGCCCGACACGCGCGGCATCGTCACCGCCAACACCGAAGGCCAGCTGCGCACCAAAACC
>DAIMKE010000923.1:0-3410 GCA_036721875.1 Bradyrhizobium sp.
GTCGAGCCGCAACCCGCGCCGTTCAACGAAGCACGGACCAGGGCGGATCGCCCGAGGTCCGGCGAGATGCCCCGGCGCGGCCCGCGTGCCCCGATGTCGTTCGATGAAGACGACGCCGGACCTTCCGGAAACGGCGGCCAGCCGTCGGTGACGATCCTGAAATCTGGCATCGTCGATGGCATGGCCTATTCGCTGTATTCCGACGGCTCGATCGAGGCCCAGATGCCGGAGGGCCTGATGCGCTTCGCCTCGATCGACGAGTTGCGTGCGCACCTGGATAAGCGGGCCTGAGCCGGCAATACTTGCCGCAAAGGCCAATACCGAAAATAAAACCCCGCCTTCTTGTCAGATTCCCGGTAATCCGTTCATAATCGCCAAGTGATACTGCAAGTCGTCATAGATTCCGCTGGTGTATAGAAGCGGCCGGATACTGTCCCGATCGCCGCGGCTGGTAGAGCATTCGCGATCCAGGAAGGTTGAGCCATGAACGATTCCGCCGGCAAGACGACCGTCGAGCTGACCGCCAATATCGTCTCGGCCTATCTCAGCAACAATCCGACGCAGGCCTCGGAGATTCCGAACCTGATCAGCCAGATTCATGCCGCGCTGCTGCGGGTGTCGACCGGCCGCGTCGACGCGCCGCTGGAGCCGGCCAAGCCGGCGGTATCCGTGAAGAAGTCGATGACCCCCGAATATCTGGTCTGCCTCGAGGACGGCAAACGCTTCAAGTCGCTGAAGCGCCATCTGCGCACGCAGTACAACATGACGCCCGAGCAATACCGCGACAAATGGGGCCTGCCGCCGGACTACCCGATGGTTGCGCCGAACTACGCCGTTGCACGTTCGCAGCTCGCCAAGAAGATGGGCCTCGGTCAGCAGGCGCGGAAGCAGAAGTAACGACGTGTGATGTCTACGATGCCGCGGCCAGCGTCTCGCGCGCATCGGTGCGGATGCGCTCGACCATGGACCGCAGGCCGTTGGAACGCTGCGGCGTCAGATGCTCGCGAAATCCGAACTCGTCGAATACGGCAAGCGCATCGGTCGAAAGGATCTGCTGCGGCGTGCGGCCTGAATACAGCGTGAGCAGGATTGCGATCAGGCCGCGCACGATGTGGGCGTCGCTGTCACCGAGATACTTCAGCCGCGGTTCGTCGCCGCCGCTGCGATCGATCTGCCGGGAGAGCCAGACCTGGCTGACGCAGCCGTTCACCTTGTTCGCGGCGGAATGTTCCGCCTCCGGCATCGGATCGAGCGTGCGACCGAGTTCGATGACGTACCGGTAGCGGTCGTCCCAGTCCTCGAGCAGTTCGAAATTGTCCCTGATCTCGTCGATCGTCATTGTCGTCCGCGTCCGATCCCAAAACGTCTATATAGGATGCGGACTGGTCGAAAGCGACGAAAATGGAACCGGTTCCGTGGGCTTATTTGAGCGAATTCAGTGCGGTGCCAAGCCCCGGTATTCGACCGCCATATCGTCATCCGTCAGGGTTTCACGGGGTGACGCATCCGTGGCCGCAGCCTCGGCGTCCGGGCTGCCGATCGAGTTGGTATGATCGGGTGACTTCTTGTCGGCGATGATCTTGTACAATTGGCGGGCGCCGTCCTGTGCGCGCTGGCCGATCACGGTCGCGGCCTGGCCCCCGACCTCGCAGGCCGCAGGCTGGCGCTTGCAGAACTGCCCCATGTCGGAGACGGCCGCGGTCGCGGCCGACACGGCCTCCGATGCGCCGATCTGTGGCAGCTTCTCTGACTCCGGCGCCGTGTCCCTCGGCAGGAGCACGAGCACGAGCCCCAACCAAAATGCCATGCGAAGCAGAAAGAACATCTCGCGACCCCGGTCGTCTCTTGTGATTCCGTTGCGGTTGACCCGCAGTCTGGTTCCTGACTAGCAGCCGTCGATAAACCGCAAGTGTTTGCATTGAGATAAAGCCCGGGAAATTTCCCGGCGAATTTGAACGATTCGATTCGCCGTAAATTTTTGATTGACGATGCGAGACGGTCGCGAGTGGCGCGTCCACCATTTCGAAACCATAGATCGCACAAGCCGGAAACCAAGCGTTCACCATCCGCGTTGAATGAGCGGCGCGCGAGGCGCGAAACTTGCGCGAATGCGCGGCGTTCGACGGCGGTCCGCCGAGCCTTAGCGTTCGCTTAATTTCGCTCTGACACGGTGGCGCGAAGATCAAGGGGGCGTTTCGGCGCGTCTGTCTGACGAGCAAGCCGAAGCGCAAGAGCAGTGATTGTTTTGAGTATTATCCGCGATTGTCTCGATGCGCTGCTGCATCCCTCGGCACGATATGACGCGCTGACGCGCGCCCGTCATCGCGCGTTCATGGCGCCGCGGCTGCTCGGCAGCCTGGTCGCGCTCGCAGCTTTTCCGGTCTATCTGGCGATGCGCGGGGCGCCGACGGCGATCGAGGTTGCGGCATTCGCCTGGCTGATCGCACCCATCCTGCTGTCCTGGTTCCTGTCGCGCACCGGCCGCTATGATGGCGCGCACGTGTTGTCGTCGCTGGCGATGGCGGGCCTCGTGATGATGGTCGCCGTCAACACGGGCGGCATCGAATCATTCGCCGCGATCTGGCTCGTCGTCGTTCCCCTGGAAGCTGCGCTGTCGGCCTCGCGCCGCGTGGTGGCGTTCGCCTCGGCAGTGGCGCTGTCATGCGCCGCCTTGCTGATCGCGCTCGGATATTTTCACCTGCTGCCGGTGTCGGAGCCGAACGCGGCGCTACGCGGTTTCCTGATGGCCTCGGGCGTGGTTTCGGCGATACTCTATGCGGGAGGGCTTGCGTTCGGCGCCGAGTCGCTGGCGCGCACGTCCGTATCGCTGTTGAACATCGAGGAAGAACGCTACCGCCTGCTCGCGCTCAACATGAGCGACGTGATTTCGCGTCATGGCCCGAACGGGACCGTGCAGTTCGTTTCGCCCGCGGCGGAAGCCCTGCTCGGAACATCCGTCGCGCGGCTCACCGGTTACGGCCTGTTCGATCGCGTCCATGTCGCCGACCGTCCGGCGTATCTCACGGCATTGTCGGAAGCCGCGCGCGGCGGAGAAGCGCGCAGCGTCGAGTTCCGCATTCGCCGCGACATGGTTCGTGGTCACGATCTTTCCGCCGATTTCATCTGGGTCGAGATGCGCTGCCGGCCGCTCGACCAGGCCGCGCCGGAGGCCGAAGTGGTCGCCGTGATGCGCGACGTCACCGACCGCAAGATGCAGCAGCAGGCGCTCGAGCTGGCGCGCACCGCCGCCGAGCAGGCGGATGCATCCAAGACCCGCTTCCTCGCCACCATGAGCCACGAACTGCGCACGCCGCTGAACGCCATCATCGGTTTTTCCGAGATGATCGTGCAGGAAGATTTGCTGATGGTCGATGCCGCCAAGCGCAAGGAATACGCGCAGCTCATCAACG
>DAIMKE010000924.1:0-3409 GCA_036721875.1 Bradyrhizobium sp.
CCAGCCGATACACTATTTTGCACCGCTGAGCCCTGCATTCCCGGCATGACGCCATCCGTCCGCCATCCGCCCCGCGCGCAGGTGGATGGAGGTGGCAGAGGATCGGGGTCAGGGAACAGGCACCGGGAGTGCGGCTTTCACGCGCAGCAATGGCGCGCGACAACCGGCTGGATGCTTCCATCGCCGGAAGCGGGCGCGCGCCGTGACAGCGCGCGCCCGTGTTTGCAGAGTGCCTTACCGGGTGCCGCTGGCCTTGGCGCGGCTGGCCCGCCACTCCAGGAATTCACGGTACAGCGGATCGCGCTGCGGCGGTGACGCTTCGGCCGCGGCCGCCGACGGTGCGGGCGCCGGCGCGGCGCCCGATGCCGCGGACACCGCCGCGCCTACGGGCATGTTGCGGTCGAGCCAGTCCTGCGACGCCTTGAAGCGGGTCCAGCCGGCTACCGTCGCCCGCGGCGCCAGTTCCTTCCACTTCGGGTGGAACGGCGGCCGCTGCAGCTGCGCGACCTTGTCGAACATCGTCTCCACCAGCAGCGACAGGCGCCGGTAGCGGTCGCTGTTCGGCGCCCAGTTGTACGAGGCCAGCAGCGCCTCGGCTGCGATCGTCTCGATCGCCCGGCCCTCCGGCACCAGGTTCGGATAGTCCGCCGAGGAAAGCTTGGAGGGCAGATACTCCTCCTGCAGCGGCTTGGCGTACTCGACCGGGACCAGATGCAGGTTGCGGTCGTTGATCTGGCTCAGCCACTGCAACGGCTTGCCTTCGATCGCAACGATCGCGTCGATCTCGCCCTTGCGCAGCATGTCGACTGCGAGCCGCGGCTCCTGATAGATCAGATGCGGCCTGATTCCGAGCCGTTCGAACACGTTGATCGCGGTCACGAAGGTGGAGCTGTCGGGCAGATCGACCACCACGGTCTTGCCGTCGAGGTCCTTCATGCTGGCAATCGTCCGCGGCGCGATCACGTGCATTTCCTCGTTGAACATCTTGGCCACGTAGACGAACTGGTTGCGGATGTCCTTGGCGAAGTCCTTGCGGTCGAGATAGGCCAGCGTGTCCTTGCGCACGATGCCGGCGTCCACGCCCTTCAGCAACAGAATGTCGGAGATCGCCTGGACGGAGCCGCGGCCCATCACCGGCAGGATGCGCAGGCTGGTGCCGCTGTCGAGCGCCGAGGCGAGATCCGCGCCGACTTGGGCGTAGGTGCTGCCGAACGAACCGGTCATCAGGCTCACGGTATTGGCGTTGAGCTGGTTCGCCAAGTCGCGCTTGGTGGCGGTGCCGTACTTGAAGATCGTCTTGAAGGAATCGCTGACGGTGCCCGGATCGATGCCGCTTCGCACCGGGCCGAAGTGCTGCCACTGGCCGTTGGTGAAGCGCATCATCCGCATCTGCTCGATCGGCGCATGATCCAGCGCGCTGGTGTTGAGCACGATACCCTGCACCATCATGGGAAGCTGCAGCCCCTTCAGGCCGCGGGCCTGCCGCATGACGTTCTCGCGCGACAGGTCGTCGCCGCAGTTCTTCAGGACCTCGACCAGCGACCTGCTGACGAGATAGCCGAGAACGGCCTGGCCGTTGACCTTGCTCACGCTCGGGACGTAGCGCTGCATGAACGCGCTCCACTCGCGGAATGCCACGTCGCCGGCCCCCGCCGCGTCTTCTCCCTCCAGCCGGTATGCCACCGACAACGCGCCTTCCGCGTTTTGCGGACCCGCCGGCTGAATGACGGCCGAATAGGAATTGGCGATCGTCGGGATGAAATGCAGCGGCTTCCAGCCGAGTTCGGCGATGCGCCGGATCGCCATGGTCGCGAACTTAGGCGTGGTGAACTCGATGAAGACGTCGGCGCCCGAGGCCTTCAGCTTGGCGAGCTGCGGATCGATGGTGGTATCGGAGACCTTGTAGGGAGCCTCGGCCACGATCGGCATCTTGCCGGCGAGGCCGTCCTTCAGGCCCTTGATGTATTCCTTGCCCATGCCGTCGTCCTGATAGAGGACGGCGATCCTGCCGCGGGGATAGGTCTCCAGCAGATACTGCGCAAAAATCTGGGCTTCAGCCGTGTAGCTGGGGAGAAAGCCCATGGTCCACGGAAACTCGCGCGGCTGGTCCCAGGCCGCTGCGCCCGACAAGGCGAAAAGCTGCGGCACCTTTTTCGAGTTCAGATAAGGCTGGATCGCGGCGTTGGTATTGGTGCCGACGGTCGCCATCGTCAGGAGAACCTGGTCCTCCTCGACGAGCTTGCGCGTCATTTCCATGGCCTTGTTGGGATCGTAGGCGTCGTCATAGACGACGAGATTGAGCTTGCGGCCGTTGATGCCGCCCTCGGCGTTGACCTTGTCCGCATAGGCCGCCATGACCTTGGCGATGACGCCGTAAGCGGACGCCGGACCGGTCAAGGGGGCGGTGACGCCAACCCGGATTTCGTTGCTGGTCGGGGGCGCGGCATATACCCGGGCCGAGAGCGCCGAACCTGCTACCGCGGCAACCGCCAGCGCCATCGCAGCGCTGCGCCGGGGCGCGGTGAAGAACCGGCGCACAGCGTCGCGGGCCCCCTGCCCGGACGCCAGTCCCATACGCCAATGATTGTTGAACCCAGCCCGCATCGCAGCCCCCTGCCTAGTCTGTATGATGGTTGTTGTGCCCCGAAAGGGCGAGTGGACAGCGTTTCAGCGCTGCTCGCCAACATTGTGTCTCAATCGGATTGATTTTGTGACGAGTCTACGCGTTCTCTGCGACATGGTTAGTCAAGCGTATGTCTTACCCTCGGAATTTCACGACATTGGTGTTTCATGATGATCCCTCAACCATCGCGCGCAAAAAAACAAGCCGCGCAGACCGCGCCTCGTGACGTGCTGAAAACCGACCTGCTAGGCTGAGGAATCCTCATCGGCGATCGCCGGACGCGATATGACGTAACCGGCACAGGCGAGGAATGCGACTGCCACACCTGCAGCAAGGGGCAGCGACGGTTCGACGCTGTACCAGAACACGACAAACCCCATGATCATTCCCGCACAAGCCATGGCTTTGGCCGGCCTCGGGATGGCGCCCGCGGCGCGCCAGTCCCGCAACGGTCTGCCGAGGGTCGGATGTTCGAGCAGCCATGCCTCGAAACGGGGCGACGATCGCGCAAAGCACCACAAGGCCACGATCAGGAAAACCGCCCCCGGCATCAGCGGCATCACAAGCCCGATCACGCCGAGCGCGACCATCACCCAACCGAGGCCAAAATAGATGATGCGCATCAGGCGTGCCGCCTTCTCAATCCGGACACCTGAGGCTCACCGCATCGTCGCGAGTTGGACCGCGAGCGCGCACGCCCGGTCATATTCGTCGAGATTGATCCACTCGTTGATCGTGTGCGGCTCGTTTTGCCCGGCGCCGAAGGTCACCGTCGGAACGCCGTGG
>DAIMKE010000925.1:0-3404 GCA_036721875.1 Bradyrhizobium sp.
GGCTCGCAGAGCCGCGCAGGCCCGCCAGCGACGACATCATGATGACGGAGCCGCCGCCGGTCTTGCGCATCGCCGGCAGGCCATGCTTCACCGACAGGAATACGCCGTCGAGATTGATCGCAGTCTGCCGCCGCCAGTCCGCCAGCGACATCTGGGTGATCGACGGCACCGCAATGCCGATGCCGGCGTTCGAGACCAGCACGTCCAGCCTGCCATAGCGCTTCATGATTTCAGCCACGACCTCGATCCAGCGCGCTTCGCTGGTCACGTCGTGATGCCAGAAGCTCGCCTCGCCACCCGCCTTCTTGATCCGCGCGACGACTTCAGGCCCCTTCAAATCGTCGACATCGGTGACCGCGACCGAAGCGCCTTCGCGCGCCAGCAATTCGCAAACCGCCTCGCCAATGCCAGACGCGCCGCCGGTCACCAAAGCGACCTTGCCCTGTACCTGCCCTGTCATATTCACTCCCGCTTGTTGTTCTTGGTTGTCGGATTATCTTATCACGGCCGGCCCCGGATCCGGTACTGCGATGTCGACGACACGCAACTGCACGCGTTCCGAGCCCTGAAAGCGATCGACCGCGAGCGAGCCGGCCACATGCAGCCGCTGCCCGCGGTTTTGCGCCAGCGCCTGGCCTAGCTTCTGTCCGACCGAGCGGAACGCGATCCCGTTGACGATGGCGCCGTCGCCGGACTTGAACCGCACGCGCAAGTGCGCCTGCCCGACTTCGTCGGCATAGACGAGCTGATGCGCCGGCAGCGCAATCACGGGCTCCGGATTGCCTGCGCCGAACGGCCCGGCGCGGTTCAGCGTGTTGGCGAACTCGACGGTCACGCTGCGCGCGCTGACGGCGCCATCGATGAACAGCTCGTTCTCGTGTCGCGAATTGGCGACGTCTTCGGCCAGCGCGCTTTCCATGAAGGCGCGAAATTCCGCGAGCTTCTCCTTGCGCAGCGTGACGCCAGCCGCCATCGCGTGGCCGCCGCCCTTCATCAATATCCGCTCCTTCACCGCCTGCCGTACTGCTTTGCCGAGATCGACGCCCGAGATCGAGCGGCCCGAGCCGGTGCCGATGCCGCCCGGCTCCAGCGCAATGGCAAACGCGGGCCGCGCAAATTTCTCCTTCAGTCTGGAGGCAACGGAGCCCGACGATGCCGGGATGCCACCCCTCTGCAGCGGTGACGATGACGGCGCCCTTGTCTTCGAGCCCGAGCGAGGCCAGCGCCTCGGCCTCCGCCTGCGCTTCCGCCGCCTGCTCGATCACGCGGCGCTCGCTGTTGAGCCGGTCGAGTTCGGCCGCGATCCGCGCCGCTTCCGAGACATCGCCCTCGAGCAGCAGACGCACACCAAGATCGGCGCGGCCGATGCGACCGCCGGCGTTGATGCGCGGTCCCAGCATGAAGCCGAGATGCCAGGCTTCGGGCGGGCCGTTCAACCGCGCCACATCCATCAGCGCAGTATGCCCGACATGGTCGCGTCGGCGCATCGCGATCAGTCCCTTGGCGACGAAGGCTCGATTTAGACCGGTCAGCGGCGCAACATCGGCCACGGTGCCGAGCGCCACATGGTGCAACATGCCGAGCAGGTCCGGCTCCGGCCGCTCGGCAGTCCAGAAGCCGCGGCCACGCAACTCGCGATTCACCGCCACCAGCGTGATCAGCACGAGGCCGACGGCTGCGAGATGGCCGAGGCCGGAGAGATCGTCAGCCCGGTTCGGGTTCACCAGCGCATCGACCTCGGGGAGTTCATCGCCGGTCTGGTGATGGTCGATCACGACGACCGACATGCCAAGCTTCCGCGCTTCCGCCAGCGGCTCGAAGCTGGTGGTGCCGCAATCGACGGTCACGAGCAGCGTCGCGCCCTTGGCGGCAAGACCGCGCACCGCCTCGACGTTAGGCCCATAGCCTTCGAAGATGCGGTCGGGGATGTGGATCAGCGGGTCGAGCCCGCAATGGCGCAAATGCCAGGCGAGCAGCGCCGCCGAGGTGGCGCCGTCGACGTCGTAATCGCCGAAGATCGCGACCTTCTCGCCACGCGCGGCTGCATCGGCGATTCGCAGCGCCGCCGTCTCCATCTGCGTGACGGTGTGAGGATCGGGCATCAGCTTGCGAATCGTCGGATCGAGGAAGTCCTGGACTTCGTCGAGCGCGACGTCGCGGCCAGCCAGCACCCGTGCCAGCATCTCCGGCAACTGGTAGCGTTGCGTGATCGCCAGCGCCCGCGCCGCCCCCCGTGCATCGAGCCGGTCGCGCCACAATTTACCCGTCGCCGAACGCGTGACGCCGAGAAACGCTTGCGGCAGTTCAACGGGAAGCGCGGATGCGGGAAGCGTCATGATGCCTTCGAGAAATAAGGAAGAAGTCGCCGGTCGGCAAACCGGGCGCTTAGACCGTATGCCGACAAAAACGACTTGCACAAAGAAGATGCAACTTGTCCCCGCAATACTCCCCGCCGGAGAAGGAAATTAAACCAATCGTTAGCCATGATCCGCGACAAAGGTACCAATATGCCCTCGTTGAGTCCCGTCGATCCACAGAAGATCGGCAACAGCATAAAGACTGAGGATTTTCCACCAATGTCCGCCGCGCTCGACCGATTTCGAACTGCAACGATTGCAAAACAATCCATAAACTCAGCAACTGCCGAGGATGATTCCGACGTCTCGACGCTGATCGCGAAATTGACCGCCGAGGTCAACCAGGTCGCCTGCGAGAAGACTAAATCGATCCAGAAGATCACCAACCAGATGAAGATGCTGGCGCTGAACGCGCTGATCGAAAGCTCGCGCGCCGGTGCACAGGGCGCGGGCTTTGCCGTGGTGGCGCAGGAAGTGCGCAACGTCGGCCAGCAGGTCGAAACCATCGCCCGCGAGCTCGAGAGCCAGCTCACGAACCGGACCGGCAATTTGATGACCTCGATCGCGCAGATGGCCGACCGGTCGCGCGGCGAACGCATGATGGACCTGTCGCTCAACGCCATCGAATTGATCGACCGCAACCTCTATGAGCGGACTTGCGACGTGCGCTGGTGGGCGACCGACTCCGCCGTCGTCGATTGCGCGGCGACGCCGGATGCCGCTTTGGTAGCCCATGTATCGGAACGGCTCGCAGTCATTCTCGGCGCCTATACGGTCTATCTCGATCTCTGGCTTTGCGACCTCAACGGCAATGTCGTGGCCAATGGCCGCGCGAACCGCTTCAACGTCGTCGGCCAGAACGTCGCGTCGACCAAATGGTTTCGTGCCGCGCGCGACCTGCGCTCCGGTGACGATTACACCGCCGCCGACGTCGAGTGCCAGCCGTTGCTCGGCAACGCGCAGGTCGCGACCTATTGCGCCAGCGTACGCGCCGGCGGCAAGGCCCATGGCAAACCGACGGGCGTGCTCGCCCTCCATTTCGACTGG
>DAIMKE010000926.1:0-3400 GCA_036721875.1 Bradyrhizobium sp.
GCCGCCATCACGTCGAGGCTGACCGCCGGAATGGTCCGCAACAGCGTCGACAGCATGTGACCGCAGGCCAGCGCCAGCAGCGCAAAAATCAGCGCGCGGATGTTGATATCCGCGCCAGCGGCCTTGCCGTCCATGAGCCGTCTCGCCCCAAAACTGTTTCGGGGCAGGTATCACCAATAGGAGGGGAACGCGAATCCGCAAGGGACACGAGTGACGAGAGTGTGCTTGATCATGCCAGCGCGCGGAACCATGATGATCTCCGAGCCGATCCAACCAGCGGCAAGGAAGACCGCGAGCGGGAGAACAACATGCAAGTCACGATGAAGAATCGCGTCGCCGCCATCACTGGCGGCAGCAAGGGCCTTGGGCTGGCGGTTGCGCGGCAATTTGCCGCCTCGGGTGCGAAGGTCGCGATCCTCGCGCGCGGCGCGGCCGACCTGAAGGCCGCACGCGAACTGCTGGCCAGGGACGGCATCGAAGTCCGCGACTATGTCTGCGACGTGTCGAAAGCCTCGGACATTGCCAAGGCGCACGAGAGGATCGTTGCCGATCTCGGTCCGGTCGACATTCTTGTCAACAACGCGGGCACTGCGCGCACGATGGCGTTCGAGACCATTTCCGACGAAGCCTGGCAGGAGGACCTCGATCTCAAGCTGTTTGCCGCGATCCGCTTCTCCCGGCTGGTCTGGCCCGGCATGAAGGCGCGCAAATGGGGCCGCATCATCAACGTGCTCAACACGTTTGCCAAGGCGCCTGCCGCATCGTCAGCGCCGACCTCGGTCACGCGGGCTGCGGGCATGGCGCTGACCAAAGTGATGGCGAACGAAGGCGGCGAGCACAACATCCTGGTCAATGCCATGCTGGTCGGCCTGATCATGAGCGATCAATGGGTGCAGCGGCACGCCAAGCAGGCGCCGGACATGGACTTCGAGGTGTTTGCCAAGAATCTCGCCAAGGGCACGCCCCTGGGGCGCATCGGCACGGCGGAGGAATTCGCCAACATGGCCTGCTTCCTCGCCTCTGAACAAGGATCCTACATCACCGGCACCGCCATCAATATCGATGGCGGGCGTTCGCCGGTGGTGTGAGGGCGACTTCAGCTCTCGTGTCCCGGACGCGGTGCAGCGTGAAAGGCTGCTCCGCAGAGCCGGGACCCGTTGCTTCACATGGGTCCCGGATCAGCAGCGCACCACGCCGCCGATGCGGCGCGCTGCGCAGCATCCGGGACACGAGCCCCATCGCAACAAACAAAAAGGCCCCCGTCGCCGAGAGCCTTTCCGTCTTTCAAGCCGCTTGGCGGCTCTTGTCTTACACCGCGTCCTTGGCGGCCTTGACCGGGCGGGCCCGGACGATCTTGCGGGCCGGCTTGGCCTTGAACATCATTTCCTCGCCCGTGAAGGGGTTGGTGCCCTTGCGAGCCTTGGTCGCGGGCTTCTTGACCACGACGAACTTCGCGAAGCCGGGGACGAGGAATACCCCGTTCTTCTTGAGCTCCTTGTGGCCAACGTCAACAAGCGTTTCCATCACGCTCTTGACTTCCTTCTTCGAGACTTCGGTGGTGGTCGCGATCTTCTCGATCAGCTGCGACTTAGACATTTGGGTGGCCATGATTGCTCCATTTGATTCTGGCACCGGCGACGATATGGCGAAAACCGCCTAAAAAACAGGGTTTCCGACAATCTGCACAACTATCTCGCTAATCGAGTTGCGCTGATTCGTCCAATTTTGGCTGGTTTTTAGGCCTCCGGAGCCTCCGGACCCTGTTTTTAAGGGGTTTGAGCCACCCGATCCGGCGGATTTCCCGCCAATTCCGGGCTGTGGACGTCCCCCACCATGCTCGGCGGATCGGTCGTGGTCGAAAGCGTACTCTCGATGCGGGGGCTCGGGAGGCTCGCCTATGAATCGGTGGTGCAGCGCGACCTCAATACGTTGCTGGGCATCGTGTTCGTCTCTGCGCTGCTGGTGATCCTGGTCAACTTCGCCGTCGACCTGATTTGCGCGCGGCTCGATCCGCGCATCACGGCAGGTTAGGCCGATGGATGCAATCAAGCGCTATTTCAGAAGTCCCGCCGCCGTCTCCGGCCTGATCCTGCTGCTGATCGTGATCGCGATGGCGATCTCGGCCGGCTGGCTCTATCCGCGCGATCCGCTGGCACTGAAGCCGGACGCGCTGGTGGCGGACGAACCCGTGTCGGCGCTCGATGTCTCGGTGCAGGCACAGGTGCTGAAGCTGCTCGCGGACCTGCGTCGGCGGCTCGGCCTTTCCATCGTCTTCATCACGCATGATCTACGCGTCGCCGCGCAAATCTGCGATCTCGTGGCCGTGATGAAAGACGGCGAAGTGGTGGAACACGGCCTTGCCGGCGAAGTGTTCGGCAACCCGCAGCATGCTTATACGCGGGCGCTGCTGGACTCGATTCCCGGCGGCGAATTCGCGCGGGAGCATGATACGGCAGGGCTAGCCGGAGCGTGACGTGCGGCGCGAAGCAAGGATAGCCTCCGCCCATCGCAACAGCTCGAAGCGGTCGCCCTTGATCGGCTCCTGCGCGTCGCGCTGCCGGTAAAGCACCAGCATCCACGGCGCGATCTGGCGCAACAGTCCATGCGCCACGTACGTCACCGGCTCCGTGAACGGCAGCGCCAGTTCGCTTTCCGGGACGCCCTGGACGGCCTTCGCCAATTCGCGGCCGAGCGGCATCGTCAGCGCGACGGCACGGCCGTTGCAGCCGGTCCAGCCATAGGCATTCGGTCCCAGCCGATGGATGCGCGGCAGGAAGTCCGCGGTCATCCCCACGTAGCCGTTCCAGACATAGTCGAACGAAACATCGCCGATCTGCGGCCACAGCCGCTGCAGCCGCTCCGTGACCCGCGCCTTGATTCGCTCCACCTTGTTGCCTGGGCCAAGCACCGCCCCGCCGGTGACGAGACGGTTCCGCGCGTCATAGCGGGCGAAATAGAGTTCGCCATGGGTATCCGACATTGCCTGCCGGCCGGGAATGATGGTCTTGCGGACATTGTCGGACAGCGGCTGCGTCGACATCTGCCACGACAGCACCGGCATCACCTCGTGCGCGATTTCTGGCACCAGCGATTTCGAAAACTCGCCGCTATAGGCATTGGTCGCCATCACGAGCGCGCGGCCGGAGATTTCGCCCTTTGCGGTCTTGACCACCCAGCGGTCGCCACGGCGCTCAAAGCTTTCCGCCGGCGAGCGCACGTAGATGCGGGCGCCGAGACCGACCACGGTACGTGCCAGCCCGCGCGCCAGCGCCAGCGGATTGATGTGGCCGCCGGTCCTGTTCCAGAAGCCGCCGAACCACGCATCCGAGCCCGTCATGTCGCGGACCTGATCGCGCGACAGCAATTCGACCGGCGCGCCGAACTTCGACCACTGCTGCAC
>DAIMKE010000927.1:0-3399 GCA_036721875.1 Bradyrhizobium sp.
AACTTCCGTTATCTGCTCGAGGACGGCACGTTGTCGGCGCCGGCAATGCAGGCGAGCCGGTAACCCGGCAGCGGCTGCCGGCGCACGATGTCGCGCAACTCGAATGCAAACCGCTTGTAGGGCGAGAGACTGCCGGATTTCAGATGAAGGTGCCGGAAGTCGAAGATCCAGCCATGCTGCTGGCGTCCGCCATGCTTGCGCACAAGACGGTAGAGCCAGCGTTCCAGGCCGCCGGTCAGCGCGAAATACTCGCGGTCGATGGTGAGGACGAGCGTATCCATCATGACGCCCGCGTAGAACCAGTCCGGTAGGATCAGTTCAATGCCGCGTGGACGTCCGGCGCTGTCGGCGCGCTCCTTCCATTCATTGATCCAGCTAAAGCGATGCCGTCGGCGTTCCGTCGGTTGACGGATCGAGGTCGCGACGGTCGTCGATTGGAGGCGATCGAGACCAGCCTTCAGGCGCTCGTAGTTCTGCGCGGAGTCACCGCGACCGATGAAGCTCAAAATCTCATACGGCGTGGCGGCCATCAGGCGTGAGGTGCGCAGTCCGCGGTCCCGCGCATCGACAATCTGCGATGCCGCCCAGATCAGCACATCGGCGTCCCAGATGGTCGCCATGCCGTGTTCGTGCGTCGCCTCGACGACGATCGTCACGTCGCCCAACTGGAAGTCGATCGGCCGCACGCGCGGCGTCTTGGCGAGCGAGAAGAACGGCCACGACATCAAGTCCTGCGCGTCGCGTGGCGGCATGTCGCCGGGCCTGGCGCGGAACAGTTCGAGTTGATGATCGTCGACGGAGCGGCGCATCCGAGCCTCCGTCAGCGGCCGCGCGGTGGCGTGGAGCGCACCGGCAGGGAAGACGCCTGCGGACCGGGATCGGAGGTGGAGTTGCGCGCGCGCGCGGCGGCCCACGCCTCAAGGTCGTCGATGGCGTAAACGACGCGGCCGCCCAGCTTGCGGAAGATTGGGCCAGTACCGGTGCAGCGATGTTTCTCGAGCGTGCGGCCGGAGAGACCAAGGAACGCGGCCGCGTCGTGCGTGCGCAAGAAGCGTGGCGTAACGCGAGGTGAAGAAGTGTCCAAGATGGGCCTCCGTGCAGTTCGCGGGCGTTGCCGCACAAGGCAGCGGAACGGAGGCAAGCGTGACGGAAGATCGGCGCCGTGGGAGAGACCCGCTGTAGAACACGTCCTGCGATGTCCCCGGGGACGCTTAGCGGGCGACGGCTTGGTGCATGGCCCAGCGCTTAACGGCGGTGAAAACGTTTCGCGCGGTCGGCGTCGCCACGCAGGAGCGCGAGGTAACCGCCATTCATCATCAGCTTGGCGCGCGCAATGATACGTTTGATGCGCTTGCGCAGCGCCGTGTTCGTCCACTCGACCGCGGGAATGTGTTGTGCCTCCGGATCGAGCAGGATCACCGCGATTTCGCGGCGGGAGGCACCTTCGTGTTCCCCATCGAGCGCGCGGAGTTGCAGTGTGAGACGTTTGCGCTGATGCAGTGAGAGTTGTTGACTGCGCATCAAGGGGCCAGCGCGTCGTCCGGCGAGGCGGCGTTCCAGCCGTTCGACGGCGTGCTTGCGCGCGGTCACGTCGTCATCGCGCGGGATGACAAAGCTGTTGCCTCCCGCGACGTCTCCGACAAACCAGAGTTGATGGTAGCCGTCCGGATCGCCGAGCAGGACATGACGGCCGTCATCCGCGCTCACGCTCGCCAAGATAGGCGAGAGATCGTCGAGACGGATGGCTTGCGCCGCGGTGAACGTGTCAGGTGCGGGGGCAACGATAACGGCAGATGGTATATGCTCCGGTCGCCAGACGGCGGGCGATTCCCACGCAGCGGTGTCGGGCTCATGCGGGAAAGCTCAAGCCCCAGCGACGGGCCAGCCTTTCCATTCCGGCATCGTGCGCGAGCGAGCCCGACGCGATCTGATCCTGTGTGTTGCGATAGTCCTTGATGTAGTCGGGGTTCCGCCGAAGGAATTCGGCGGCAAACTGCGGGCGATCGAGACTCATGAGTTTCTTGGCGGTGCTCGCAAACCGCCAGCCGGACGCAGGTGGCATAACTACCCTCCCCTCGACCGATCCTTGGTACGGATCGCAATCGTTGAGTATCGGCAGGGTTGCAACGAGAGCTAGATATGAAGATCGAATGACGCGATAGCGTCAGGTTCGCACGGACGCGCGCGGACGCTATTGCAAGCGCGGTTCCAGGAGATGCCGATAACCTTTTTCTCTCATCCAGTGGGCGCGCGCGAGATGACTGTCGTGTACGAGCTTCGCGCGCTCGGGTTCTTTCTCGGGATCGAGGCCGAAGATGATCGAAACAGCCTCGCGCCAGTCAGCACCTTCGGCCTCGGCGTCGAGTAGCCGGATGTAGCTCGCCAGATGCTTCTCGTCGTAGGAACTGACACGATCGAGTTGCGGAGGGCAGTCTTCAAAGGGTGGAATGGTCACAGCGTTGCTCGCGCGCTCGTTGCTAGTTTACCAAAGATTAACCAGCCACAATTGATTTCGTATGACTGCGCCTTGGCATCACGTAGGCGGCATTGCGCTATCGCCGAATGATGTCGAGCTATGCTTCCGCTGCGTACCGCGCATTTCATAATGCGGCATCGGCCACAGCCGTCCTCACGCACCGCGTCGGAAAAACTCCATGGGGTCCGTTTCGAGCACGTCTGCGAGTTTCTCCAGCATGTCGATCGTCGCGGCATGCTGTTCGCGTTCGAGCATCCCGACATAATTCCGGTTGATGTCCGCACGGTCGGCAAGCTCCTCCTGCGACAGGCCTTTAGCCTGCCGCAGCCGGCGCAGATTTCTGGCGACGGTCTCGCGCAATCGCATGCGAGAGACGTCGCTGGATCACTAATATACTGCCACCTAGTATATTAGGGATTCGCCGGAATGGCGAGTTTAATGCACGTAGAATCCGGGTCTTGAGGTTGGGAGGCAGCGTCCGGCGCCGGCCGCAGCGGTGCCGATGTCCGGCGGTCGAAGCGAGGGCATGGATATCCCGTTCGGAGAACCCCGCCCGGCGGACCGGGCGGGGTGTCGGAAGACCGGCTCAGTCGGCGTTGGTCTTGCGGCCGCGGGACCAGATCAGCGTGTGGCTCTCGCCGTCTTCGTCGTCGAAGAGGTTCGCGTAGATCGGAACGTTGAAGCTCGGATCGTCCAGTTTGACCGACAGGTAGTTGCGGCCCTCGTTGGAGCGCTTGGCCCAGGCGGCGCCGATTTCGGCCCGGCCGACATAGACGCGGTGGCTCGGGGCGTTTTCGTTGCTGCCGTTGGTCTCGGGGACCATGCGGACGTTCTTGGCCTGGAAGCTGAGGGTTACGATTTCGCCGACGAAGCCGTTTTAGGTCAGTTGGCAACCGTCTTTCTGAAATGAAGCGGTTGATCCG
>DAIMKE010000928.1:0-3399 GCA_036721875.1 Bradyrhizobium sp.
GGCCACGGCCCGCGTGCCGACGGCGCCCGAGGCACCGGCGCGGTTGTCGACGACGACGGGCTTGCCGAGGATCCGCTCCATCGCCAGCGCCACCGGCCGCGCTGCCAGATCAGCCTGGCCGCCGGGTGGGAATGGAACGATCATGGTGATATTGCGCGAGGGAAACGGGCTTTGCGCGAAGGCGGCGCTGGAGAGTGCAGCCTGTGCGAACGGCAGCGCAGCGGCGGCCTTGAGAAGTTCACGGCGGTTCATTCGTGGCATCTCCCGGTGTCTTGCTTTCGTTGGAGACAGCCTAGCCGCAATTCGTAGGGTGGGCAAAGCGAAGCGTGCCCACCATCCAGTGCGTGATATAAGACCTGATGCCCCAATACCGCCGAGCAAAAATCAACGGCAGCGCTTTCTTCTTCACGGTCGTACTGGCCGACCGATCAAGCACGTTGCTGATCGACGAGATCGACCGCTTGAGAAAATCCTATCGAACAGTGCACGAGCGCCGTCCGTTCGAAACCATCGCAATCTGCGTGCTGCCGGATCATCTTCACGCGCTGTGGGTCTTGCCCGAGGGAGATGCCGACTTTGCCACTCGGTGGAGCCTTATTAAGAGCGGCTTCTCTCGCGGCATTGAGGAAAGGCCGCGATCCCCCAGCAAGATTGTCAAACGGGAGAAAGGAATTTGGCAGCGTCGCTATTGGGAGCACGCAATTCGTGACGACGCCGATCTCGAACGGCACGTCGACTACATTCATTTCAATCCAGTGAAGCACGGACATGTCACCCGCGTTGTCGATTGGCGGCACAGTAGCTTTCATCGCTATGTCGAGCACGGCCTGCTCGAAGCGGATTGGGGTGGCGATACTAGAAACGTACCAGGATCGTTCGGAGAATGAATGGTGGGCACGCTTCGCTTTGCCCACCCTACGAAGTCTCATCGCTTCCTGGCCTTCGCAAAATGCCTTGCCAGAAAATCCGCCAGCACCTCGACGCGGGCCGGGCGCGGGCCGCCGGGCGGGGTTACCAGATGCACGGCCCCTTCGGGCTGGTGCCAGCCTTTCAGGATCACTTCGACCTCGCCCGAGGCGATGGCGTCGCCGACGATGAAGTTTGGCAGGTCGGCGATGCCGAGCCCAGCGATGACCGACGGCAGCAGCGCCTCGCCATTGTTGACGCGGAGTTGTCCCGCCGGACGCACGCTGGCCTGCTCGCCTGCGGCGTTGGTGTAGTGCCAGACGCCGGGCGTCGAGAGGTAGGCGTAGCCGAAGCATTTGTGCTCTGCGAGATGCATCGGATGCGTCGGCCTGCCGTGGCGCTTGAGATAGGAAGGTGCCGCCACCGTGTAGCGCGGCATCGCGCACAGCCGCCGCGCGATCAGCGACGAATCCGGCAGCCGCGCGATGCGCAGCCCGGCATCGAACCCCTCGCCGATCAGATCGACGGTCGCGTCGCTCAAGTGCAGGTCGATCGAGACTTCCGGATACTTCTCGAGAAACGCCGGCAGTATCGGCGCGACGGCTTTGACGCCGAACGTCATCGGCACCGCGAGCCGCACCAGACCGCGCGGTGCCGTCGATTGCGACAGCGCCTCGTTCTCCGCTGCCTCGCCATCGGCCAATAGCTGCGCCGCGCGCTCGGCGAGTTTCTGTCCGGCGTCGGTCAGCGCCAGCCGCCGCGAGGTGCGGTTGAACAGCCGCGCGC
Source organism: Bradyrhizobium sp. (assembly GCA_036721875.1). Classification (GTDB taxonomy): domain Bacteria; phylum Pseudomonadota; class Alphaproteobacteria; order Rhizobiales; family Xanthobacteraceae; genus Bradyrhizobium. The sequence continues at coordinate 1,693 of DAIMKE010000928.1, forward strand.
CCAACCGCTGCTCCAGCCGGCTGACCGCCTTCGACACCGTGGCCTTGGATAGCGCCAGATCGGTCGAGGCGGCAGCAAACGATCGCAATTCCGCGACTTTTGCGAAAATCGCGAACGCTTCGAAATCCGGGAGCTTCGCCATCGTCGTCGGCCTCAACAGTCATTTTTGGAAACAATGAGTTTCAATAGTTTCTATTTCTATACCACGGCGGACGGCATATCCAATGGCCATCGGAAGTCGGGCCAACGGAGAAATCCTGACCAGGCAGCTCTTCGACGGCGGCTACGGCGCATGACAAAGGCAACTCTGGAGATTGAGGAACATCCCATGATCGAACTCAGACCATTCAACCAGCTCGGCAGTGCCGACCACGGCTGGCTCAAGGCGAAGCACCACTTCTCGTTCGGCAGCCACTACGATCCAGACAATATGGGCCACGGCTCGCTGCGGGTGTGGAACGATGACGAGATCGCGCCGAACTCGGGCTTTCCCGCTCATCCCCACGCCAACATGGAGATCATCACCTACGTTCGCGAAGGCGCCATCACCCACCAGGATTCGCTCGGCAACAAGGGCCGCACCGAAGCCGGTGACGTGCAGGTGATGAGCGCGGGAAGCGGCATTCGTCACTCCGAGTACAATCTGGAGCCGGCGAAAACCAAGATCTTCCAGATCTGGATCGAGCCAACGACGAAGGGTGGCCAGCCGACCTGGGGAGCAAAGCCGTTTCCGAAGTCGGATCGCTCCGGCAAGCTCGTCACTATCGCCAGCGGCATTGCCGGCGATGCGGATGCACTTCCGATCCGAGCGGACGCGCGGGTGCTCGCCACCACGCTGAAGGCAGGCGAAAGCGCGGAATACGCCGCGCATAACGGGCGCCACCTCTATCTGGTGCCGGCGGCAGGCAGCGTCGAAGTGAACGGCGTACGCGTCAACGCCCGCGACGGCGCCGCGATCCGCAACGAGGCGAAGCTGACGATTACCGCGCTGGAAGATTCAGAGCTGGTGCTGGTCGACGCGGCGTAAGGACCGAACACCGACCCTTCCGTCATGGCCGGGCGTCGTCCCGGCCATCCACGCTCCGGACGAAAAACAAGACGTGGATGCCCGGGACAAGCCCGGGCATGACGGAAGGTTTTTTTCTCTAACAACACATCAACCCAGGGAATACCATCATGGCCAAAGTTCTCGTGCTCTATTACTCTGCCTACGGTCACATCGAAGCGATGGCGAATGCCGTCGCCGAAGGCGCCCGCAGCGCCGGCGCCACTGTCGACGTCAAGCGCGTGCCGGAGCTGGTGCCGGAAGCCGTCGCCAAGGCTTCGCACTACAAGCTCGATCAGGCAGCCCCGGTCGCCAAGGTCGACGACCTCGCCAATTACGACGCCATCATCGTCGGCACCGGAACACGCTTCGGCAGGATGGCTTCGCAGATGGCGAACTTCCTCGACCAGGCCGGCGGGCTCTGGGCCAAAGGCGCGCTGCACGGAAAGGTCGGCGGCGCCTTCACTTCAACCGCGACCCAGCATGGCGGGCAGGAAACCACGCTGTTCTCGATCATCACCAACCTGCTGCACTTCGGCATGACCATCGTCGGCCTGAACTATGGATTTGCCGGCCAGATGAAGCTCGACGAAGTCACGGGCGGCGCACCCTACGGCGCCACCACGATCACCGGCGGCGACGGCAGCCGCCAGCCCAGCGCC
>DAIMKE010000929.1:0-3393 GCA_036721875.1 Bradyrhizobium sp.
TTTGTCGCGGCCGTCGATGATCGGCGGCAGGCATGCGCGTGCACTGCTCCTTGGTGCCGAACACGACCACCGGATTGAGCCCGAACACGTTCATGTGCACGGCGGATGCGCCGGACATGCCGGCGCCCGATTCTGCAATCGTGCGCATCATGATCGCGGCGTCGGTGATGCCGAGGCCAGACCCGCCATATTCCTCGGGGATGCAGATGCCGAGCCAGCCGGCATCCGCCAGCGCGCGGTGGAAATCGGCGGGATAGCCACCCTCCTTGTCTTTCTTCAGCCAGTAGGCATCGTCGAAGCGCGAGCAGATTTTCCCGACCGCGTCGCGGATCGATTCCTGGTTGGCCGACAGCGCGAAATCCATGTGTCCTGTCCTACGTGTTTGATGCGGCGCGGGTGACGCCATCGCGCACCAGCGCGGCAATCTCTTCCGGAGACAGACCCGCCTCCTGCAGAATTTCGGCGCTGTGCTCGCTGAGCCGCGGCGCCAGCCGCCCGGTCTCGACCGGCGTCTCCGAAAAACGCGCCGACGGTCTCATGTTGCGAATCCGGCCTTCGGTCGGATGCTCGACGACCGGGAAGAAATCGGTCGCGACGATGTGGGGATCGCCGAGCAGGCTCTCGAGATCGTGCATCGGCATCACCGGTACGTCGGCCTTCTCAAGGATTTTCGACCATTCGGCAGTGGTCTTGGTTTCGAGGATACGCGCCAGTTCCGCATAGACGACATCGATATTGCTGGCGCGGCCGGCGAAGGTGGCAAACTTCGGGTTGGTGCGGAGATCGTCACGACCGGTCGCGTCGAAGAAGTTCTGCCACTGCTTGTCGTTGTAGACGATCACGCAGATGTAGCCGTCCGACGTCTTGTAGGGCCTGCGGTCCGGCGACAAATGCCGCGCGTAACCGCCCTTGTCGAGCGGCGGCTCATAGGTGAGCCCGCCCATGTGATCGCCCATCACGAAGCCGGCCATGGTCTCGAACATCGGGATATCGACGCGCTGGCCGCGGCCGGTGCGGTCGCGGTCGACCAGGCTGGCGCAGATCGCGCCCACTGCCGTCAGCCCGACGATGCGGTCGACGAGAGCATTGGGCACGTATCGCGGCACGCCGTCCGCGGTCTGCGCCATCAGCGCCGGCAACGCGGTGGCGCCCTGGATCAGGTCGTCATAGGCGGGCTTCGCCGCATAGGGCCCGTCCTGTCCGAAGCCGAAAACGCCGGCATAGATCAGGCGCGGGTTGATGCTCGCCACCACGTCGTAGCCGAGGTTCAGCCGCGCCATCGCCTGCGGGCGCACGTTGTAGACCAGCACGTCGGCGGTCTTGATCAGCCGAAGCACGGCGTCGCGTCCGGCGGGCTTCTTCAGATCGAGGCAGATCGAGCGCTTGCTGCGGTTGGTGTTGAGGAACACCGGCCCCATGCCTGGATGGCGCGTTGGCCCGATCTGCCGCGTCACGTCGCCGTCGAGCGATTCCACCTTGATGACGTCGGCGCCGTAGTCGCCGAGCATCTGGGTGGCATAGGGCCCCATCAGCACGGTCGTCATGTCGATGACCTTGATGCCCTTTAGCGGTCCCATGGCCCAATTTACTCCCGGATATGTCGTTCCGGCCTAGTAACGGGAGGTTTTCGGGAAGATCAAGGCGCGCCCGGCGTATGGGCGTATGCGTGCCCGTAGGCCGCTACTTCTTCAACCTGGCGTCGCGCTCCCGGGTCAGCCTTTCCAGCTCCTCGTTCTGCTGGCTGAGCCGGTCGGCAATGCGGGATTCGTTCTGTTCGCCGGAAGCGGCGGCTGCCTGCTCGATCAATTGCCGGATATTGTCTTCCAGAATCCTGATCCGATCGTTGAGTTCTGCCTGTGACAACGAACTTTCGTTGCTCATGATGCACGCTCCGGAAGATTGGTTTGCAGGGCGGGCAACGCGACGCGGCCCACCCTACAATAGCACATTCGCGGCTACTTCGCGGGCTCCAGCACCGAGACGTAGTTCGCCACCGCCGCGCCGCCCATGTTGAAGATGCCGGCGAGCTTCGCGTTCTTTAGCTGCATGCCCTCCGGCGCCTGGCCGACGAGTTGCATCGCCGTCATCACATGCATGGAGACGCCGGTGGCGCCGATCGGATGACCCTTGGCCTTGAGGCCACCGGATGGATTGACCGGCAGCTTGCCATCCTTCTGGGTCCAGCCTTCCTTGATGGCGCGGGCGCCCTGCCCGCGCGGCGTCAGCCCCATCGCTTCGTATTCGATCAGTTCGGCGACGGTGAAACAGTCATGAGTCTCGACAAACGATAGATCCGACAGTTGCAGGCCGGCCTGTTCCAGCGCGCGCTGCCAGGCGACGGTGCAGCCTTCGAACTGCAGGATGTCGCGCTTGGACATCGGCAGGAAATCCTGCGCATGCGCGGTGGCGCGGAAGTTCACCGCCTTGCCCATCGTCTTCGCGGTTTCCGAATCCGTCAGCACCAATGCCGCGGCGCCATCCGACACCAGCGAGCAGTCGGTGCGCTTCAGGGGGCCCGCGACGAAAGGGTTCTTCTCGCTCTCGGCGCGGCAGAACTCGAAGCCGAAATCCTTGCGCATCTGCGCATAGGGGTTGGCGACGCCGTTCTTGTGGTTCTTGGCCGCGATCATCGCCAGCGCGTCCGACTGGTCGCCATACTTCTGGAAATAGCTCTGCGCGATCTTGCCGAACACGCCGGCAAATCCGCCGACGGTCTCGCCATCCTCAGGCAGATAGGACGCCTTCAGGAGGTAGCGTCCGATATCGGCCGAAGGCGTCCGCGTCATCTGCTCGACGCCGACCACCAGCACGATCCTGGCCGCGCCCGACGCAATCGCCCGGATGCCCTGATGCACCGCCGCAGAACCGGTCGCGCAGGCGTTCTCGACGCGGGTAGCCGGCTTGAAGCGCAACTTCGGGTCGGCCTGCAGCACCAGCGAGGCCGTAAAATCCTGCGGCGAGAAGCCGGCGTTGAAATGGCCGAGCACGATCTCATCGACGTCTGAAGCGGTAATACCGGCATCGGCCAGCGCTTCGGTCGCAACCTTGACCACGAGGCTCTCGACGGTTTCGGCGTCGAACTTGCCGAATGGCGTGTGCGCCCATCCGACGATGCTGGCTGTCATGGTCGTTCTCCCTGTTTCGGTTCGGCTCGGTTTGTAACCTATCTTTGTGCCGGTTTCAGCGATTTCATCGCCCGCGCGCACATGGCGGTTATGCCGGCCCAGTTACCGGACCTGATATCCGCCGGCGGGCAGAGCCAGGAACCGCCCACCGCCACAACGTTCGGCTCGGCCAGCCAGGACGCCGCATTGGCCTCCCCGATGCCGCCGGTCGGGCAGACCCGGATATTGGGAAACGGCCCCGCCAGCGCCCGCAGTGCCTTGATACCGC
>DAIMKE010000930.1:0-3390 GCA_036721875.1 Bradyrhizobium sp.
GTCGCTGGCCTCGGCGTTATATGTCGCCAGGCGGCTCTCGAAACACGCGCTCGACGTGATGCGCCACGGCCGCGGCATGACGCTGACCAACGGCAACGCGCTCGCCGGGCGGCTGGCCAAATCGGCGTTCGACCTGAACATTCCGTTGTGGCTGTCGTCGCCGGTGCTCGAACTGGTCGTCGAGGACGGCGCGGTGCGCGGCGCCAACATCGAACGCCACGGCAAGCTGATCCGCGTCAACGCCAGGCGCGGCGTGTTGCTCGCCTGCGGCGGCTTCCCGCATGACGTGGCGCGGCGCAAGTCAATGTTCCCTCATGCCGGCGACGGCACCGCGCATTTCTCGCCGGGACCCGTGGGTAATACAGGGGACGGGTTGCGGCTGGCGGAGACCGCCGGCGGACGCATCGAGGACACGCTGCCGAACGCCGCGGCCTGGGTGCCGGTCTCGATCACCGAGCGCAAGGACGGCAGCAAGGGCGTGATGCCGCATTTCATCGACCGCGCCAAACCCGGCGTCATCGCCGTCATGCGCGACGGCAGGCGCTTCGCCAATGAAGGCAATTCATACCATGACTTCGTGCAGGCGATGGTGAAGGCGGCCAAGCCCGGCGAGGAGATCACGGCGTTTCTCCTCTGCGATCACCGTGCGCTGCGAAGATACGGGCTCGGCTGCGTGCCGCCGTTTCCGAAGCCGCTTCGCCATCATCTTTCGACCGGCTATCTCAAGCGCGGCACGACCCTGGCCGAACTCGCCGATCGCACCGGCATCGACCGGCAAGGGCTGCTGGCGACGGTTGCCGAGTTCAACGCGTCGGCGGAGGAAGGCCGCGATCCCGCGTTCGGCAAGGGATCGCGCGCCTACAACCGCTACCAGGGCGACGCGCTGCATGGGCCGAACCCGTGCATCGCGCCAATCAAGGACGGACCGTTCTATGCGATCAAGATGGTGATCGGCGATCTCGGCACCTATGCCGGCATCAAGACCGACGAACACGCCCGCGCGCTCGATGCCAATGGCCAGCCGATCGCAGGCCTCTATGCCGCAGGCAACGACATGGCGAGCATCATGGGCGGCAATTATCCCGGCGCCGGTATCACGCTCGGACCCGCGCTGACATTTGGATATATCGCGGGCAAGCATATTGCGGGCGAGGCTGGTTCGCGAGGCAGGGAATGAAAGCTTATCTGGTGCTCGACCTGACGGTGAACGACTTCGGTCGTTTCAAGAAATACATCGCCGAAATTCCTGCTTTCATCGCAAAACATTCAGGAAGATACATCGTCCAGGGTATCCAGCCGACGACCGTCGAGGGTGACTGGAAGCCCGAACGCATGGTCATCATCGAATTTCCGGAACGCGAGAAGGCCGAAGCGTTTCTGGGCGACCCTGAAATTCAGGACCTGTTCAAGGTGCGCCACGAGACGACGACGAGCAAATTGGTGCTCGCGGACGGCTGCACATAAAGATCAAGTCTGGCGCGGATTTCACAAGAGCACGCCCTCACCGACATGGAACGAACGTCTTCCCCTCCGATTGTATCGAGTCAACGGGAGATCGTTTCATGCGTGCTCTATCCGCAGCCCTTGCCTTGACATTCATTCCGGCGCTTGCGCTTGCCGGCGAAACGGAATGGCGGCGGTACGCGATCCCGAGCACCGGAACCAGCGTCGAGATGCCGGTCACGATCTTCACGCGGGATGCCGGACCGCCCGAAGGCGGAACGGGGCGGCGTTTTTTCACCGACGACAACCGCGCCGATATGACGGTGCAGTCCGTTCCGAACCCGGACAATGATTCACCGGCCACATTCCTCGCGAAGAAAAAGCCGCCGGCCGGCATCATCTACCGGCGCGTGACGCCGGAGTTCTTCGTCGTGTCCAGCATTCGCAACGATCGCATCTGGTACAACCGTTGCAACCGCTCGAACGGCACCATGCACTGCGTGATGATCAATTATCCCGCCGCGGAAAAGCGCCGATGGGACGGCGTTGTGACCCGGATAAGCCAAACGCTGAGGGGGTAGCCGCCAAGGCGGGTTCCAGATTTAACCTGGATTCCGGCTATCAAGCTTAATCGGAAACTATCATTGCTGCCCCCATACCGCGCACTATTCTCCGCCTGCAATCGGGCGACGGCGGGCATTGCGTACGTCGGCGACCGACCAGGAGGAGCCATGCCAATGCGTTCCAGCGGAGAGCGACGCGCTGCCGAAAGGAAGCGGACCAAGAGGGATGCCCTGCTTTCTATTCCGCGCCTGCGGGGCGTCTATTCGTGCGGCGTCCGGGATCTGAGCTACGGCGGCGTCGGCGTGCGGCTCAATAATCTTCCGCTGCTGCCAACCGAGTTCAATCTTTCGTTCGACGGCTTCCGCACCACGCTGGCGTGCCAGCTGATCTGGCGGAATGGCGATCTCGCAGGAATCACATTCCAGGCAGCGGCGATTGACCACGCGCAGCTATAGCTGCTGTCCACGTTTTGTTTTACCCGGGCTGCCGTTGTTCATCGCGCAAGGTATGCAGCGTTATCTCCGGCGGGCAATTCAAACGTACGGGCACCAGGCTCGTGCCAGCTCCCACCGAGGTGTATCCAACCATGGCGCCATGTCGCCATAGCCCGCCACCGATGAACCTGGGCACCTTTGCCTGCAACTTGATCGCTCTTCCGCCGGGAAGGCAAAGCTGGCCGCCGTGGGTGTGCCCGCACAACATCAGGTTGAACCTGGCCCTCATCGCCCGATCGTAAACTTCAGGCGTGTGCGCCAGCAAAATCGAAAAGGCGTCCGATGGAATTTGCGACGCCGCCTTATCGATGTCATCTGCCCGATAGAAATGCGGATCGTCGACGCCGGCCAGAAAAATGTGTTGTCCGTCGCGAACGATCGCTTCGCACTCGTTGAACAGCATGCGGATGCCCATGGCTTCCATCGCAGGAGCCATACGGATGCTGTCATGGTTGCCAAGCACCCCAAAAATCGGCCTCTTCAATCGGGCCTGCAGCTCATGAACGATTTCCAGACTTTTTTCGAACGAGCCGTATGTCCTGCCGCGATAGTCGCCGGTCATGACACAGATGTCGTACTGAAGTCCTTCGACCAGGCTGGGCAGATTCCGCATCGCGCCGATGCTAATGTCGGCATGCAGATCGCTGATGTGGAGGATGGTGAAATTATCAAACGCAGGAGGTAGATTGGCGAAAGCGACCTCATGTTCCTTGACGACGATATGGTCGGCGTTTCGACGCCCACGGCCATAAAGTCCGGTCAGCTTCAGCGCCTTTTCGAGAATCCACGGCGCCACGTAGACATTTTCAAGATTGAATTTGATCAGTCCCTGCCCGAACAGCTGGGCCTCATGCTCGAGCTCGGTTTTCAGCCGCTGCTCGACATGCTC
>DAIMKE010000931.1:0-3389 GCA_036721875.1 Bradyrhizobium sp.
CGTTCGGCCAATAGCTCCTGTCCGTGATCGTCGAGCCCGCGTGCGCCGCGGCCGCAGCGGCAATGAGCGGCAGTAAAAGTGACGTGGTCGCGATGAACTTCTTCATGGTCCGGCTCCATTCTTCGAACGCGCACCCGACATGCGCTTCCCAATGGAGTTCGTAGAAATTGCCCTGACGGTTACAACATCACGCCGACGTGAAAAGTTGGCTCACCAGCGAAGCAGACGCGGTCCCAACAGCGCGCCGGCAAGTGTGCACAGGGCAATCGTGCCGCCGTACCAGACGGTCACGAACGGCAGCGAATCGTCGGTGCAGTGCAGCGCGTACGCCATCGCACTGATGCTACCGGCGACGAGGCCGGCGAACGCGCCGGCTCCGACGAGGTCCGTGGGGGCCGCCGTGCGGACGGCCCAGATCACCGCCGCGAACGGCACGACGGCGATGAGCGGTATCGACACCAGGCACTCGACCCACTCCTGTCCCATCACCATCCGGTCCCAATGGGCGGGGGAAGCTCCCGCCAACACTGCCGCTGCGAGCGCGACGATCGCCAGAAACGGGGCCGCCATCACGGGGAGGGACACTCGGCCCTCGCCTCCGGGCCGCGCGATCCGCACCAGATAGAACGCGGACAGCGAGAAAATCGCGGCGCCGAATCCCACCTTGACGGCGACGAACCCCACCGCACGCGCCGTCGCGAGGTCCGGGCGCGTTCCGAGCAAAGCGATTGCGACGCAGACGGCAAATCCGCCGCCGATCAGCAAGGCCATGACGAACCTGCGTCTAACGATCGCCCCGTCGACCGGTTGAGCGCTGCGCCCGAGGACGTCGATCAGCTCTTCCGTTCTCATGCGCGCGTTTCCCTGCCGATGAGGGCGACCAGCGCCTTCAACCCCCGATGGATGGTGATCTTCACGTTCGATTCCGACATTTGGTAGCGCGCGGCAATTTCCGCCACGGTTTTGCCTTCGAGCTTCACGGCTTCGATCGCCCGGCGGGTCTTTTCCGGCAATTTGCCGAGCAGCCGCCCAGGTCGTGCGTACTCTCGATTGAGGCCTCCTCATCCGTCGCTACCAGATCCCGATGGTCGTCGATCGGGACGATCAAGGGTGAAATCCGGTTCCGCCGCAAGTAGTCGACGAGTTTGTAGCGCGCGACCGCGTGTACCCATGGCGTGAGCAGCGTTTCGACGTCGAAGGTATGCCTCTTCAGGTGGATCGCAAGAAAGGCTCCTGCACCAGGTCCTCCGCTTCCTCAGCACTCCGCCCGCTCCGGACGAGGTGCCGCCTGTATTATCCGCGCAGATGACGACTGAGCCGGTCGAGCAGCGCACGATGCGCGGCCGCGTCTCCGCCGAGGCTGGCCAGCATCAGCGCCTTCAATTCCGGCTCGGGGCTCTGCATGCGTGATGTTCTTTAGTTCGGCGAAATCGATCGCCGGGTTACAGGTAGGAGCAAAAGATTGGGCGACTCGCGCGGATCGACCTAGCAATGCTTGGCGATGAATCGGGCGATCTCTTCCGGGTCGGCGAAGATCACCGAGGCGCGGTCCCCCATCATCCCGGCCGGCATGATCGCGGGCGCGCCCTTGTCCGGGCCCTCTTCGCTGGAATCGGTCTTGAAGCGAATATTGCGCTCCCAGAAGGCGCGGGTCTTTCCGTCGGCGGTCGCGACACGATAGGTGTCGTGGCAGTAGGTGATCGCCTTGACCTGTTGGCCAGGCTCGAGCTTTCTCAGATTGGCGTCGCGCCCTCCACCCACCATTCCGCCCATCGTGCCTCCCATCCCACCCATCCCGCCGCGTTCTTCCGCCATCTTTACCGACGCCCCAGGCCTGGTGGCTTCCTTGAGAAATGCCATTAGGTCAGCGCGAACATGAGCGTCTTTGATGCCGTCGAAGGGCATGTCGTTGTCGGGTACCATGCGTTGCGGATCGGTGAGCCAGCCGTCGAGCGAACGATCTTCCCAGATGATTCCTGAGGATTTCAGCGCATCGGAGTAGCGTTCGAAACTCGGCAGCGATCCGGCCTTCCGTCCCCAAAGGCCGGCCAGGCTGGGTCCGGTCATATTGCGATCGACCTCGAGTGAGTGGCAGGGGGCACAGGCTCGAAACCCCTGCTGGCCGCGAGATGCGTCGCCCTCGGCGAAGGCTGGCGACGGCAAAGTCATTGTGGCAAGTGCGAGGAGTGCAGTTATGGCTCTGTTCATTTTCTATCTTCCTACGTCAGGAGCGAAGATATTTGACGAGTGCCGCGGCTGCGAGGACCAGGACGACGATCGCAAGCAGCCACAGGACTCCCATTCCCCCATCATTCCTGACATCATGTCGTGCATCATGGTTCACCTCATTCGGCTGGCTCCGGAACACGCTGGGTCCGCTTGCGCGGCTTTTCCGCAGGCAGCACCGGCGGACCTTCCCGGCGATCGTCGGTCGGCAGTCCGAACCCCTTGACCAACCCGAAGATCGCCGGGATCACGATCAGGGTCAGCAGCGTCGAGGAGATCATGCCGCCGATCATCGGCACCGCGATCCGTTGCATAATCTCGGAGCCGGTGCCGGTGCTCCACATGATCGGCAGCAGTCCCGCCATGATGGCGACGACCGTCATCATCTTCGGCCGTACGCGCTCCACCGCGCCCTCCATGATGGCGTCGTAGAGGTCATCGCGCGTCAGGGCTCTTCCCTCGACATCCCGCCGGGCCTCGATCTCGGCCAGCGCCTGGTTGAGGTAGATCAGCATCACGACGCCGGTCTCGGCGGCGACGCCGGCGAGCGCGATGAAGCCCACGGCGACGGCGACCGACAGGTTGAAGCCGAGCCACCACATCAGCCAGAGCCCGCCGACCAGGGCGAACGGCAGCGACAGCATCACGATCATCGTCTCGGTGATCGATCGGAAATTCAGATACAGCAGCAGGAAGATGATCATCAACGTCAGCGGCACGACGATCTTCAGCCGCGCGGTGGCCCGCTCCAGGTATTCGTACTGGCCGCTCCACATGACGTAGTAGCCGGCCGGAAACTGGATGCTGGCCTGCACAGCCCGCTGCGCGTCGGCGACGTAGCCGCCGAGGTCGCGGTCTCGGATGTCGACGTAGATGTAGGTCGCCAACTGCCCGTTCTCGGTCCGGATCGAGGTTGGTCCCCTCGCCGGGGTCACCTTGGCGACTTCGCCGAGCGGGACGGCGCCTCCGGCCGGCATCGGCACCAAGACGTCGTTGGCGATGGCCTGCGGATTGTCCCGGAGATCGCGGGGGTAGCGCATGTTGACGGAGAAGCGCTGGCGCCCCTCGACCGTCGTCGTGACGGTCTGCCCGCCGAGCGCCGTCGCAATCGTGTCCTGCACGTCCTGGATCATGATGCCGTAGCGCGCGAGCGCGGCCCGGTC
>DAIMKE010000932.1:0-3384 GCA_036721875.1 Bradyrhizobium sp.
TAAGAGAACTGCAGGTCGCAAACGGCATCCCGTATCGACCTCACCGGATGTAGTCGTCAGAGTTCCCAAAGCTTGCCGAACTTGGTGGCGCTGTCGGTGACGTCGTCGGGCAACGGCCAGGTCAGCCCCGCCGCCTCGAAACGGCGGATCGTCAACCGCACCGTCGAAGGGGCCGTTCCCACCCGCCGCGCAATCTCGCGGGTCGGCATTCCGGCCGACTTCAATCTGATCACATCGCGCACATGGCGCATCGCAAACCTCTCCGTCGGCATCCAGGTCCCGCTTCGCAAAACCGAAAGGCGGGACCGTATCGGAGTCAGAAGAGGCCTCGTCACCCCGGGTGACATCATCCCGGAATGGTGGGCGAGATCATCTCGGAATGATAGAACGTTCAAGTAGGTCTCGCGTCACAGATCTCGCCGCAGGGGCAGCGCGAGACCTATTTGAAGCCGGATTGAACGAAGCCGCGTCTTGGGGCCCCAGACCTATGGGCGTTCGATCGATGCGCCGGCAGCGTAATGTGATCCGAAGCTTGCCGCGCGGGCGGGGGTGGCTGCAGGTTGTCTCTGACATCGGCAGCAAACGATGCCATCGTCGATGATGGATAGGAGATCATCAACCACAGACGGCCGAGTATGGCTCGTTCGCCGAGCCTTGTGGGCGTGCTTGATCGGTAAGGCGGAGAACTGCCGCCTCGAGCCCTCGCATGGCCGCTTGTCCAGCGGCTGCTGCGCTCCACCGACCGATCGAGCCGGCTCGGCTGGCGAGACTATGCGATCCTCCATTTGATGGTGCACTATGGCCTGCGCCCCTCAGAGATCATCGCATTGACGCTTAGCTCCATCGATTGGGAGAGCAGGACGCTCCACGTCAAGCAGTGCAAGACCAGATCAGATCTGATCCTTCCTCTGGCCGAACGAACCATACGCATTCTCAGATATTACCTGCGCCGCGCGCGGCCCGGCGGGGCGAACTCTGAACTGTTCCTCTGCGCAAGCACCCGGGTAGGTCCCTCACGCACTACGCCATAGGCGATCTCTCGCAGAAGCGCGCGCGTCAGAGCGGGCTGCCACTCCAGGGCACATCTTCCTACTGCCTGCGCCATTCATTTGCGATGCGTCTGCTCGATCGCGGCGTCGGCGTGAAGGTGATCGGCGATCTTCTGGGCCATCGTACCCTGGAGAGCACGTGTGTCTGCAGACCGGAGCCCTGCGCGAGGTCGCGCTTCCTCTGCCGACGGCCACCATCAGCATCGAGGAGGACGCCGCATGAGTGCGACATTACAGGGCAGCACGTTCGACCAGCTGGTCGACCGATATTTGCGGCAGCAACGTTCACTTGGGCGCGCTTATGTTCATGAGGAGCGAGTAATCGACGCTCTGCGTCGGTTTCTTCAGAAGAACGGCCGTACCGACCTCGATCGAGCGATCTTTGAGACATGGTGCACGTCACAAGGTCATCTTTCTGCAAAGCCCACTTGCTTCGTCCAGGATATTCACCGCCTCCCACATCGGCGGCCGTATGCACCGCCGGTCATTTTTGGGGGCGGCCGAGGTCGCCAGGGTGTTGGCCATGGCTGATCGTTTGGTGCCGACTTCAAGTTCGCCGCTTCGGCCAGCCGTGATGCGACTTGCTGTGTCCTGTTTTACACGGCAGGGCTCCGTCGGGGGAGCTGTTGCGCCTCACACTGGCCGACGTCGATCCGTGCCACGGCATTCTGCACATTCGCGCGTCGAAGTTCCACAAGTCGCGGATCGTCCCGTTGTCGCAAGACGCCTCGCGGGAGCTGAGGAGTATCTCAGAAAGCGGCTTCGGCCACCTCTGAGCGCCTCCGCGGATTCGCCCTTGCTATGCAACAGCAAGGGGCGCCGGCGCGGCTACACGGGTACCGGCCTTCGGCAAGGAATTCAAGCGCTATTCCAAGCAACCAACGTGCACGGCACCGACGGACGAACCCCGCGGGTCCATGATTTTCGCCACAGCTTGGCGGTCTGGTCGCTGTTGCGATGGTACGAGCAAGGTGCAGATGTCCAATCCAATCTGCCGAAGCTTGCGATGTACATGGGGCACGTCTCGATTGTTTCCACCGCCTATTACCTGCGCTGGATCCCGCAACTCGCGGCCACAGCCAGCCATCGGCTCGAGACGCACTTCGGCCACCTCCTCACCGGAGGTGCCGCATGAGATCCACCTACATTGATATCTTTTCGGTGATATTGCTGCTCAGTATCTTGGACCGAGTTACAGCCGTTTGGCTTTTCGCAAAGCAGGCGGCGGAACATGCCGTCAAACTAGCGAGGAGAGTGCTGGCTGGCATGCAACGGTTCGAGTTCCACCGCTCGCGCGAAGCAGGCTGTCCGGTTTTATCGGGCGAAAGCAACGGGAAGGGCGCGTAAAGTGCGCGGTCGCCTGGGCCTCCGGCGTCGTTCTCAATAGCCAAGCCAGGCGCAGACCACTTAAAGCCGTTCTCTTTTTTTCTAATCTAATGATCGAAATCCTCAGTCATGGGACTTGAGCTATCCGCTCGGAAATCGAGCACATGCGTGTGCAGGTTAGCCGCCAGCGCAAGGAAATCCTCCAGCTTCGGCGGGCTGGCATGCCCACCACGTCCGCGGAAGCGCTTCTCCAGGGGATGCTCGACAAGGTCGATGGACTTTGCGCCGAGCGGGACCGGCTCGAGGCCGAGTTGCCGGAGCCCTAGGGTAGGCTCTCGGGAGTCGCAAATGGTACGGGTCAATTCCCTCTCAGAGGCGGCCGAGGGCAGGGTGGGCGGCGGATAACTTGGAGGCGTCCGGAGATTTCGGAATTGGGTGTAGCAGAAAGTGGCCGAGCCATCAGGGGCTCCGATCCCAAAGACACTGTTCGCCAAGATCATGCCGGGCTGGTTCTTATCTGCGGCACCATCAAAGAGATACAGCCGTAATGCTTGGCGAACCCAGCATTGATTTATCCGCCCGCTTGCAGGTTGAAGTATCGGATGCCGCGGACTCGGGTGCCTCCCACAAGCATGACGGCGACCGCAAGGACCAAGCCGGTCGAAGAAGATGTAAATTACCTAGCTATTTCAATTACATAGGAGTTCGTAGCTTTATTCTGAATAGCGCACCATCACTTTCTACCCACAAAATGTCGGCGGTTCGATTCCCGATCATGCGCTCCATGTAGCGCGGTGATGCGTGGGTGGAACCTGGGTACGACCCAAAACCATTCTGACAATTCCACCCATACATGTGTCTGTGGTTCGATTCCCGGTTCGACAGCTATCCTCAGGCACGGCAATGCGCCTCTTCTCGCATTGCCTAAACCGGCGCTCCCAGCGAACAACGGCGTTACGGTCAGTCCTTCGGTTTGATCATAGAGGAGGCCATGAACGCTGCGACCGCA
>DAIMKE010000933.1:0-3384 GCA_036721875.1 Bradyrhizobium sp.
GCCTGGTAGCGGCGCGCGGTCGATAGCTCTGCCAGCGCCGCGATTTCTTCCGGAGCGAGGTCGGCCAGCAACGCCTGTTCGCCGAGGTGACTGGTTTCCTTCGACGAGGTGAAGCCGCCATAGCGGTAGATCACCTGATCTTCCGCCCATTCGATCGCTTCATCGAGCAGCGCGAAGCGCCGCAGCCTTTGCGGCTCGGCGGTCCGCGCCCGGACCGCCGTCCACACCGGCGAGGTCGCCCTAAGCCTGGTCAGGATCGCCGCGACGCCGGAATGACCAGCACGGCTAGGTTCTCGCCAAGCAACTGCGCGCCCGCAGCGGTCAGATCCGGCACCCACATCCAACCGATCGCGGACGCCTCGCAGTTTCACCTTGGCCAAGCCAGTTCAACATACCCCAACAGTCAACAATAGCCGCAACGGCCGCCTGATATGAATCCGCGTTGGATTCGAGAAAATGCGAGGCTTAGAAATGCGCCAGCAGAGATTGCATAACTTTTTGTTGCTACCTTTCTTGGGTTCTGCTTAGCTTGGACTTTTTAGGGGTTTAGGGTGACTGATGAAATTTGGTACGTTTCGCGGGATGGGCAACGGATCGGCCCCATGACGCTACCGCAAATGGATGACTTTCGCTCGACGGGGAAGCTTGACCCGACTGATTTAGTTTGGACGGCATCGCTAGGCGACTGGAAATCTGCATCAAGCGTTTTTGGCTTTGCTGCCAGCGATTTACCACCCCCACTGCCGCCGCCAATTGCATTCCAGTCCGGACCAATGCGACAAACAACCATCGTAGAAGGCGGTTCGTTTAAATTCGGCACTTTCGTTTGGATAGTCCTCGGCTTAGTCATTCCTATTTGGCCGATTAGCTTACCGATTTGCTGGTTCTTCGCCTATCGTTCCTATAAGAAGCCCAGCGTTCAAACCATCCGGACGATTTCTGGCTAGGACGGCCGCGGTCAGCGCGCTGGGCCGCCGGCCGGGTCTGGCGCAGCAGCCGCGCGCAGACAATGCCCAGCGCAATCATGATGGCGACCCCCGTCAGCAGGGTCGGCACCTTGCGGGCGTGCTGGATCCTGAAGCGATAGGTAATCGGGCCGATGGTCTGGCCGCTGAGAAGAATAAGCGAATGCAGCGACAGCGCAGTGGCGCGAGGGAAGCGCCGCAACGATGCCGGCCGGCCATTGCCCGCAATCTGCGCCAGACCTCTACGTTGCCGCCGCATCCGCCGGCCGGGTCTGGCGCAAGAGTTTCGCGCAGACAATGCCGAGCGCGATCATGATCGCCGCTGATGTCAGCAAGGTCGGGACCTTGCCGGCGTGCTGGATACCGAAACCATAGGCGATCGGACCGACGGTCTGGCCCATAAAGAAAAAGAACGCGTGCAGCGATAGCGCGGAGGCGCGGGCTTCCGCCGACAATTCGCTGGAGAACACCTGAAGGCTGCCGTGAATCATGTAGAAACCCCAGCCCATGAAGATCAGGCCGAGCGTTTGCAGTTTCCACTCCGGCCCCATCGCCATCGCGACGAGCTGCAAGCCGACAAGCGCGCCACCCGTGATCATCATCCCGTTGACGCCAATCCTCGGCAGAAACCGCGATACCGTCATGGTGTAGAACAAGCCGCCGACCGCAAAGCCCGCGATGACGATACCCGCGATCGATAGCCTGGTCTCCCCAAGGTCGAACAGGAAGGCCGCGATGAAGGGGAATAGACCGAGCACGCAGCAGCCTTCGATAAAGACTGCCGAGTAGCAGATGCGGGCGTTCGGATTGGCGAAGATCGTGCGATACCCCTGCTTGAGGGCTGACAGGTTGGGTCGCGGAGGGCGCGCCAACGCCGCGCCGCGAAATCCGACCGCCACCACGATCGAGGCCACCATCACAATCAGTCCCAGCACGGCGAGCACGCCGCGCCAGCCGAGAAAATCTCCGATCAGGCCGGACACCGTAGCGCCCAGCAGATTCCCGGTCATGGCGCCTGCCAGCGTGCGTCCCATCGCGATCTGCCGCTTCTCGGGCCCGACGAGATCGCTGGTCAGCCCAAGCGCGATCGGAAAGCCGATCCCGGCCAGAATACGGCTGGCAAACAGGAGCGGGAACGACGTCGCCATCGCGCCAAGAATGTTGGCGAGGCCGAGCAGCATGAGCGCCACGATCATCAACCTCGCCTTGCCGAACATGTCGGCGAAGGCACCGAGCACCGGCTGAATGATGGCAAAGGTGAACGCGAAGGCGGCGGCGAAACCGGCGGCGGTCGCGATGCTGACAGAAAAATCCTCGGCGACGTGCGGCAGCACCGGATCAAGCGCACGGGCGGACAGGGCTGCCGAGAAGGTCGCGAGCGCAATGATATTGAGCGCCGGCGGCAGGCGGCTGGATGCGGTCACGGCGATGCCGGCATCATGGGCGCGCCGGATTCTTGATGGTGCGCTTGGCGAGCCCGTCGAACTCCATCAGGGTTTTCAGCAAGGCTTCGAAATCGCGCAGCGGCACCATGTTGGGCCCATCAGACGGGGCACGATCGGGATCGGGGTGGGTCTCGATGAACACGCCGGCAACGCCGACCGCGACCGCGGCGCGCGCCAGCACCGGCACGAATTCGCGCTGGCCGCCAGAGGAGGTGCCCTGCCCGCCCGGCTGCTGCACCGAATGGGTGGCATCGAAAATCACGGGCGCGCCGGTCTGCGCCATGATCGGCAGCGCGCGCATGTCCGAGACCAGCGTGTTGTAGCCGAACGAGGCGCCGCGCTCGGTCAGCAGTATGTTGGGATTGCCGGCGCCGGTGATCTTGCCGACGACATTGGCCATATCCCACGGCGCCAGGAACTGGCCCTTCTTGACATTGACCGCCTTGCCGGTAGCGGCGGCCGCGAGCAGAAGGTCGGTCTGCCGGCACAGGAAGGCCGGGATCTGCAATACGTCCACCGCCTGCGCGACGTCAGCGCATTGCGCGGCCTCGTGGACGTCGGTCAGGACGGGTAATCCGAGGGACGAACCGATCTCGGCAAAGATCGGCAGTGCCTGTTCGAGGCCAATGCCGCGCGCGGCCGAGCCCGAGGTGCGGTTTGCCTTGTCGAAGGAGGTCTTGTAGACGAGGCCGATCTTGAGTCGACCTGCGATCTCTTTCAGCGCGCCGGCCACCTCCAGCGCATGCGCCCGGCTCTCGAGCTGGCAAGGTCCGGCAATGATCGAAATCGGCAGATCGTTGCCGAATTTGACATTGCCGACCGAAACAACCGGGGATGCTTTGAGGTTCGCGCTCAAGGGGTTTTTCCTTAACGTCAGGCGCGGACCATGCCGGTCCGCGCCCCAAGGATCAACCCTAATCGGCCCCCGAATAACAGGGTTGCGCTGCCTGTTACTTCACCGCGGAGAATGCGGT
>DAIMKE010000934.1:0-3381 GCA_036721875.1 Bradyrhizobium sp.
CGATCGTGCCATCCGAGCCGAAGCCGCCGCCTGCATCGAACCCTTGGGCCTAGCTGCCGTCGCCGACCGCCGCGTCAGCGAACTCGCCTATGGCGAGCAGCGGCTGGTCGAAATCGCCATCGCGGTCGCAATGAAGCCGCGGGTGCTGCTGCTTGACGAGCCGGCAGCAGGGGTGCCCGAGAGCGAATCCGGCATCATCCTTGACGTGCTGGCGCGGTTGCCGCGCGAACTGCCGATCCTGCTGATCGAGCACGATATGGACCTCGTGTTTCGCTTCGCGCGCCGCGTCATCGTTCTGGTGGCGGGCGCCATCCTGTTCGAAGGCACGCCGGCGGAAGTCGCCGCCAACCAGGCCATTCGCGATATCTATCTCGGGAGGAACGGTCATGGCAGCGCTAGCCAGTGAACTCGCCGTCGAAAACCTCAAAGGCGGCTACGCCGGCACCCAGGTGCTGGAGGGGCTATCGTTTTGCGTGGGCGCCGGCCGCAAGCTCGGCATCCTCGGCCGCAACGGCGTCGGCAAGACCACCACATTGGCCTGCATCATGGGGCTCGCGGACACCCAGGGAGGGCGCGTTGCGTTCGGCGGCGCCGACATAACGGCGATGCCGACCTGGCGCCGCGCCCGCGCCGGCCTCGGCTACGTGCCGCAGACCCGCGATATCTTCAAATCGCTCAGCGTCGAGGAGAACCTCATCAGCGCCGCGCGCACCGATGCAGACAACAAGCGGATCGAGCTTGCCTTCGCAATGTTCCCGCGGCTGCGCGAGCGCCGCAACAACAACGGAACGCAATTGTCCGGCGGCGAACAACAGATGCTCGCCGTCGCGCGCGCCATCATCCCGGGGCCGGCGCTGCTGCTGATGGACGAGCCGCTGGAGGGACTGGCGCCGCGGATTCGCGAAGAGCTGATGGAGGCGATCCTGAACCTGATCGGAACCACCGGATTGAGCTGCATCCTTGTCGAGCAGCACGTCGATGTCGTGCTGGATTTCGCCGACCAGATCCTGGTTCTGGAGCGCGGCAGGCCGGTGTTCCTCGGCTCCCCCCACGAATTGCAGTCCGATCCGTCGATTCTCGACCGCACCATCGGTCTTCGCAAGATGTCGGTGGCACCGGTCTGAAGCGAGACAAGCGCAAACAAAGGCGGATCACAAATGCTCTCAGTTACACAGCCCGCGGCCGGAACGCCCGTCAGCTACCTCGATCTGCTCGATCCCGCCTTCTCGATCGACCCACATCCGCGCGTGGCGGCCTTGCGACAGCTCGGCCCCGTGGTGTTCCTGGAGAAGGCCGGCGTCTGGGCCGTATCGCGCCACGCCGACGTCAAGGCGGTGTTGGACGACCACGACACTTTCATCAGCGCCGGCGGCACCGGCCTGCACAATAACATCAAAGAGCCGCCGCGACGGGTGCCGAGCCTGCTGCTGGAGGCCGACCCTCCCGTGCATACCCGCACCCGCGCCGTGATCCAGCGCATCATGTCGGGGCCGGCGATCCGAAAATTGCGCGAGACGATCTTCGAGAAGGCGGACGCGTTGATCGCGCCGCTGGTCGAACAAGGCGAGTTCGATGCGGTATCCGACATCGCCGAAGTGTTCCCGACCACGGTGTTTCCCGAAGCCGTTGGTCTCCGGCTCGGCGCCGACGGCCGCGAGAAGCTGCTACAGTACGGCCTGATCACCTTCGCCTTCTTCGGGCCGCGCAACGAATACTTCGACGAGATCATGGCGACCACGCAGGACGTGCTGCCTTGGATCGCCGACCAATGCCGCCGCGAATCGCTGTCGCCGGATGGTTTCGGCGCCCAGGTCTATGCTGCCATGGACGAGGGCAAGCTCGGCGCCGATGAGGCGCCGCTGCTGGTGCGCTCGTTCCTGGCGGCCGGTCTCGACACCACCATCGCCGGCATTGGCCGCGTCATCAATTGTCTCGCCACGCATCCCGAGCAATGGAGCCTGCTTGCCGCCAATCCCGATCTGGCGCGGCCGGCCTTCGAGGAAATGATGCGCTTCGATCATCCCTCGATCGGTGTATTTCGCACGGCATCCCGGGATTGCGAATTCGCGGGGATCGCAATCCCCAAACATGAGAAGGTGTTCGCGCTTACCGGTTCGGCAAACCGGGATCCCGACCAGTGGATCAATCCCGAA
The DNA here is from genome assembly GCA_036721875.1 of Bradyrhizobium sp. Taxonomy (GTDB): domain Bacteria; phylum Pseudomonadota; class Alphaproteobacteria; order Rhizobiales; family Xanthobacteraceae; genus Bradyrhizobium. Next base: position 2,154 of record DAIMKE010000934.1, read on the forward strand.
AGCTATGATATTCGCCGCGTTACGGTTGGCCATCTCGGTTTCGGCAGCGGCATCCATGCCTGCGCCGGTATGATGGTTGTGAGGCTCGAGGCCGAGGCCATCCTGCGCGCGCTGGCGCGTCGTGTGGACCGGCTCGAACTTGCAGGGTCACCTACCTATCGAACGCGCGCAGCGCTACGTCGGGCATTCGCTTCGCTCCCGATTAAGGTGACGCGCAAATAGATCGGCCGACGGGTTTCGTTCTCCGAGGAAGATGACCGCTTCGCAGAACCAGCTGTAGGCGAGGTTCAGGTGCACCTCCTCGCACAACCGCCGTTCGGAGGGCGTAAAGCTGCCGTTCACGGGCATGTCTGGTCTTGGGATAAGAACGGGACCTGCCACCCTGGGGGCTGAGGTCGCCTACGCGCGTTTCCCCATCGGCACCACGTTTCCATCTCTCCGCGGCACTAGGGAAACGACTGCTGCCCTCGCGAGGTCTTCCAAGGCGGTCGCAATGTATTTCGCGTAGTGCCGCTCGATCATCTTGACTGAGGTGTTGTGCAATTTGGCGACCTGTTGGATAGGCAAGCCCTTTCGGAGACCTCGCACTATGCTCGAGTGCCGCAAAGCATAGGGAATAACCTTCGGCATACCGGCGCGAACGCGAATGGCCTTCCAAGGACGCGCAAGTTCGGCTCTTTTCCACGGACCGCGTTCAGACTTCTTCCAGACGATACCCCTCGGCACCTGTTCATGGATCCATCGCTCGAAAAGAGGTGCATCGCTTGGCCGCCCGGCGATTGCGGGTAGAAGCACCGCAATTACATCGTCACCCACCGGGACCGGGTCTGAGCCGCCATTACCCCCGCGCCCCTTGTAGGAACCCGGCACCATCAGACGCCGTGCAGAAACCTGTGCGTCGCCCACGCGCATTCGCCTGACCTGGGCATACCGCGCGCCGGTCGCGGCCAGACACACGACGATCCGATATAGATCGCCATCAAATCCTTGCTCCTGATCGACTTCACCCGCAGCTTGAAGGATGGCGCCAACCTCCTCATCCGTGAGAATCTGGTTATCCCGGGCAACCGACGCATCATCATCATCATCGATCCGCTCGGCCTTGAAGCCGGCCTTCACAATGGCGAGGAACGTCGGGTTTAGTTTCTTCCGATCTCCCGACAGTCGCGGCCACGCGGCGTTTAGTGCGGCCTTGAGGTCATTTACGAACCGCTGCTTGGTCGTGACC
>DAIMKE010000935.1:0-3379 GCA_036721875.1 Bradyrhizobium sp.
GTCCCTGTGGGCCTTGCGGACCCTGCTGCCCCTGCGGCCCAGGAACACCCTGAATGCCCTGAGCGCCCTGCGGACCCGCCGGTCCCTGCGCTCCGGTCTCCCCTTTCGGACCCGCCGGCCCCGGATCCCTGCCGCAACCAGCAAGCCCGAGCGACAGTCCGATCGCCATAACCAACACCAGCTTCTGCATGTTCGATAGCCCTCCCTGCATTCACCGCCTCATTAAAAAAGGAGGACATCGGCAAGGCAATAGCCGACCGCACCATCGGCAGTGACTGCGTTGCCAAACCCGACCAAATTGGGCATCAGTGCGCCGGTCATCTTCAAACCACTGATTTGCAGGTAGGATGCAGCGAGAAACTCAGCGGCGAGCGAGTGGCCCGGGCAGATGACGCCACAACCTTTAGATGTACCAGGTTCAACCGACCCGCAGGCACGCGCCGAAGCGTTCGACTGGCGCGCTGACAGGGAAAGGCCCGCGGTGCTGGTGACGGGTGCCGACGGATTCGTTGGCCGGCACCTCGTTCCCTACCTTGCCGCGCGGGGATACAATATCATCGCAGCGTCGAGGACGGCCGCCAGTTTCGACAATCCCAACGTGTCCGCAGTTTCGCTGCCGGATCTCTCGAAGTCTTTCGACTGGCGCCCCCTGCTGGAGCAATGCGACGCGGTGGTCCACCTTGCCGGCGTTGCTCACAAGCCTGCCGACGACGACTTTTTCGACCGTGTCAATCACCGTGCGACGTCGGCGCTTGCGCAGGCGATGCCCCGCGACGGCAAGAAACACCTCGTGTTCATCTCATCGATCGCCGCCCAGTCCGGCTCCTCATCGGATCATGAGTTGACCGAGGATGATGTTCCGGCACCCGTCAATGCGTATGGTCGGTCCAAGCTCGCCGCCGAACAGGCGATTCGCGCGGCAGGCATTTCATTCGCGATCCTGCGGCCGGTCGTGATCTACGGCGAAGGCGAGAAGGGAAATTTTGCGATAGTCCACCGACTAGCGGGCCTGCCGATTCCGCTCCCGTTCGGAGCGCTCAACGCGCCGCGATCCGTGTTGTCGATCCAGAACTTCAACTCGGCGGTCGAGACCGCGCTGAGCAACCCTCGCGCACGGGGCGAAACCTTCATCGTGTCGGACCCGGCGCCGGTCACGGTCGCCGGCATCATCGCGCGTCACCGTGTCAGCCTCGGCAGATCGCCCTGGCTGGTACGGGTACCCGAACGCTGGATCAAGGCGCTCCTGGAGGCCATGGGCAGGGGCGCGGTCTGGGAACGGATCGGTCGGCCCCTGGTGGCACCTCCCAGGAAACTGCTTGCGATCGGCTGGGAGCCGTCCTGAGTCAGTTGCGACGGCTCCCGCTGAGGCGCAAGGCACACCTCAGACGGAATCTATGTCTTTACGACCGCTGAAGGCGGAGAGCCTTTGCAGCGCGACGCGGAAACCTTCCCCATTATTCTCGTGCCCCTGCCAGATCTCTGGAATAAAGGATGCACCAGGCGCACGCCTGTTCAATACACGAAACACGTTGCCAAAATCGGTTTCTCCCTCACCAATTTGCAGGCCCTCGCCGTCAACGCCCCTTGCGTCGGCAATGTGGACGTGCGCGACGAATGGCGCAATCGTCTCCATGAACTCGTCGAACGACCAACCATTTTCCGTGCATGCGAGCTGCGAATGCGAGGTGTCGAAGCATATCCTGACACCCAGATGCTCGCAGTTACGCCGGATATCTTCACTCGACACGAATAGATTGTGGTAGCGCTGGCCGCCGAAGTGCCAGGGATAGGGCGGCATCGTCTGAGGCCACAGTTCTACCTCCGGGTCAGCCAGTTCCAGAAAACTTGACCGCAGATAGTTCTCACGTTCGGCTCGCTCATCCTGAGTCAGGAAGCGAGCAGATGAAAAACCACCGACATTGGATATGATTCCGACCGGACCATCGACCATAAAGCGACGCGCCAACTCCTTGGTCTTCGCGATCACGCGTCGCATTTCCTGTACGGAGCGCTTTCTGTAGCTATCGTCAGGAGTCGTGAGATCGAGCACATGATCGCCCTCGAACAGCTCAGGCGCGTGCACGATCAATCCACATTGATACCGCTCCTTCAGGAATTCCGCGTCATCGATTGCAAGATCACGATAGCTTAGATGAAACTCCACGAAGTCGGGTTCCATCACCTCGATCAGCTTCTCTGCATCACGGTGGCGAACCGGAACGCCCCAGGGCCGCCCGAAATCGAGCTTGATGCTCGGACCCTCGACTTCGGACGCCTCGGAAATATCAGACGGGTAAAGCGGTGTACCCGCAGGTATCGTGCGGCGCGCCTTCTCCCCAACCACCAGGTCAATTCGATTGGGAGGCAGCCCCTGCCCCGGACTGCGGATTTCAAGCATATGACGTTCGATAGTGCGGCCAGTCTCGATTTCGCCGATTGCGAAAATCGATTTTCCCAGACTAATCCTATTCGCCCGCTCCCCCTGGCTGAGCATTCTCGGCAACGAACTTCCGAGCGCATCCTCGACTTGCCGCACTCCTTCGACGAGCCGGCGAAACTCGTGGGGCAAGAGACTTACCTTGTGATCATTCCCCTCCAGCTCCCGATCGAGGGTAAAATGCTTCTCGATGATGCGCCCGCCCATAGCGACGGCTGCGACCGAGACGAAGATGTCGCGCTCGTGTCCCGAATACCCGACCACGCTCCCGCACAGCTCCTTGAGCCTGGTCATGTAGTTCAGATTGATGTCCCTGAACGGGGCGGGATAGGTGGAATTGCAATGGAGCATGACGTACTCTGCTCCGGAAGTTTGAAACAGGTCGACCGCCTCCCGGATTTCTTCCTCGGTCGACATCCCGGTCGAGCAGATGATCGAGACTTTCTGGTCCACGATATGTTGTAGCAATTCGTGATTGGTAAGATCCGCGGACGCGGTCTTCATCGCGGCAAGCCCGTAAGCCTTGCACTTGTCGGCACTCACCAGATCGAAGGCTGTGCACAGCGGCACCATTCCCAGCGATGCCGTGTAATCGAAGCAGCGCATGAGCTCCTCGTCGCTGAGCTGGAAACGATCGAGCAAGTCCAGAACGTATTCGGTGCCGAGATCTTCGCTCTGCCCCTTCCTTCGCTGTCCATATAGCGCGCTCATGTCCCGCATTTGAAATTTTGCACAGTCGGCACCGGCCTCCGCCGCCGCCTCTATAAGCGCAATCGCGGCCTGAATATCCCCGTTGTGGTTGTTTCCGATCTCCGCAATCAGGAACGCTGGCCCATCCTGGGCGATACTCCGGCTTCCGATCTTGATCCCCTCGCTGGCGTGCCGTTGCCGGGCGACGCCGACGACACGGCGCTCCTTATCGACGAGGGGAACGTACAATAC
>DAIMKE010000936.1:0-3371 GCA_036721875.1 Bradyrhizobium sp.
TCCGCGGTGTCCCCGAAAAGCGCATTTGGCCTCACGCAGCTGATGCCTGGGACGGCCGCCGGTCTTGGCGTGAACCGCTACGACGTGGAGCAGAATCTTCGTGGCGGAGCGCGGTATCTGCGTCAGCAGCTCGACCGGTTCGGTGCCTATCACCTCGCCTTGGCGGCCTACAATGCCGGGCCCGGGCGCGTCAGGAACGGGAGTGTGCCGCGGATCGTCGAGACCCAGGATTATGTCTCGAACGTCCTGCTCAACTGGTCTCGGCTCAGCGGCATTTCGAGAGTTGCGACCATCCAGACGAGTGCATCGCCGGCACCGCGCCGTGAACCATTCGTTCGCGCCGCCACGGTGTCGAGCTTCTGAGAAGTCGTGCCGATCGCACGGGTGCCGCGCTAGAGAAGCGGGTCGCGCCCCGAGCCGAATTGCGAGCGACGCTGGAGGACCGCCGTGATCTCGGTGACCATCCGCTTGATGACCGCCGACTGGAAATAGGTGCCCCACTCGCTGCGGATTTCGCTGCCGTCCATGCCCTCGAGCTCCTGAAGAGCCTCGACGAGCCGGTGGGGCAGACCTTTGAACAAGGTGCTCAGCATCGCCACGAGTGCGGTGAAGCGATCGTCCTGCACGAGCTCCATCTCGCGGGTCATCTCGACGCTGATGACTGCCTGCATGAGGTCGATGTTAAGGGCCCTGAGGATCGCCTGGAATTCCGGCAAGGTCATCGAGGCGCGCTTCTCCGGGTCCCGGTGAAGGATCGTGCCGAGCCTGCTCTTCTTGATACCTGAGCGCAGCGCCATCGTCCGGATGCCGATGTCGTTGGCCTCCATCGCGCGCATGATCATCGGCACATAGTCGGCCGCTGCTTCAGCTTCTGCCTCGAGGGGCAGCTCCTGCTCCATTCGATTCGTAAGCGATGACACTTTTCGCCCCCGCAGTCCTTTTTGCGGACAGAGCGACACAATCAAACCTTATCGATCTTGGCAAGCCCTTCGAGAAAAGCCCGCGCACCCCTCACAACCGAATTTATCTAATTCGCACAACCTTTTCGCCCTCGTCACGACCACGCCCGCGCGCGCCTTTTGGCGGCTTTTGCTCGTCGATTCCGATCTTGCTCAACAGCTTGGCGGTGCCCTGCTCGACCACATAATCGAACAGCAGCATGGAGATAGCGTCGCCGACCGTCAGGGCCGATCCGAGATGCTTTTCGAGTCGCCGCTTGGCCTCCGTCAGGCTTTCCGCGCTCGTCTTCGTGATGCTTAGATGGATGCGGATCGGGCCCTTGGTCGGCACCTTCTCGAGGTGCTTGCGCAGCGTTTCCACGTCGTGCTGCTCGATCGCGCCTGCGGCGCCGGCGGTGGCGCGCGCGTTCACGAGGTTCCCGAGCGACTGGTAGCGCCGTGTCTGATTGGAGTGAATCCGCAGACTCTCGGTGGTCAGCCGAAACAGATACTCGGATACGTCGAGGGTGTACCCCCGCATTGCCTGCCCGCCCATTCCCGCATGTCCTTGCTTGCCTGGCTTCGGCTGAAGTCGCCAAGGTGAAGTGACATCGCCCTATACGACTCGTCCGGGGCGAGCCAAGTGTACCCGCACAGGGACTTGCCCGCAAAGCCGGACCTGGGTCCGCAACCGCGGACAGCGCGCCTGAAAGCCGGGACAAGGTGTCCGCGAATCAAGATGAAGAATCGTTGTTCGCGGACGATGTTTGGCTCTGCCGAAGGTTCTTTAGGCACGGCCGCTAGATAAATCCGCCGAGAGCCCGGCGGTTCCAACAAAAGCCGGTTGTAGCGAAAGTCGTTGGGGACCCACCCTTCAATTGGGCGCGGAGGTGCCGCGTCTCCATCGAAGGGAAAACTCTTATGCAGTCTCTGCTGAATCGGAGCGGGCGCATGGAGATGGCGATCCTCGCCCTCGCTGTGATGCTGTTCGCGCTCCTGTGGTTCGCCGGGCCGGCCTTTGCCGGGGCGGATACCACGTTCGACACGGCCCTCACGAAGTTCACCGACTTTCTCGAGGGGTCGGGCGGCAAGGTCATTACCGTGCTGTCGCTCGCCGGCGGCATCGTGGCGCTCGCCTCGGGCCGCTTCTCCATGGGTCAGATCGCCATTCCGGTCGGCGTCGGTGTCGGCGCCGGCACGGGCATTCCGATCGTCACCTCGACGGTGACGGCGACGATCTAACGCAACGAGCCTGGCGCGTCGGGGTGGCAGCCTCGGCGCCGCACAGGGGGAGGGTGGTGCAATGGCCGCAGACAAGTACGCGATCCCATCTCATCTGGACGATCCAGAACTGATCGGGCTGTGGACGCTGGATGAGTTCCTGGCGATGGTTACGCCATTCGTCTGGGGGATCATGACCCAGCACATCGTCATCGGAACGGCGTTGGCATTCGCCGGCTGGTGGGGATTGAAAAAGGCAAAAGCGGGTCGTGCCGCGTCTTGGCTGCTCCATCTGGCCTATTGGCATCTTCCGGCCGGCTTCACCGGCCTGAGGGCCACGCCACCCTCTTATCTCCGACTGATGGCGGGCTGAGATGGACCTCGCATTCAGCCACGCAAGCAACCAGCGGGTTCTTCGCCAGCGCAACTTCCTGGTCGTGGTCGCAGGCGCGCTTGCGGCGATAACAGCGCTGCTGCTCGCCTTCGGCATCTCGCGAGACCGCGAGATCGTCCTCCAGCCCGTACTGCGCTCGCCGGTGACCGTCAGCAGTGCCGGCGTCTCCCGCGAATATCTCGAGATGATCACGCGCGACGTGGTGGTGCTCACGCTCGACCGCAGTCCGCAAAACCTCGAATATTGGATGAACGCGGTGCTCGAGATCACATCGCCGCGCGTTCAGGGCAAGATCAAGTCCGACCTCCTCAAGATCGTCAACGAACAGCGCGGCTCCTCGATCTCGCAGTTCTTCACGATTGAGTCGATGGACATCGATCCCAAGAACCTGCGGTCCGAGGTGACCGGCGAGCTCCACACCATTGTCGGCAACAAGGTGATCTCCAGGGAGCGCCGCACCTTCCGCTACGACTGGGAGTATGAGGGCTTGTCGCTCCGCTTGGTCGGCTTCGGGATGGTCCGCACCGGCAAGGAGCAAGACAAATGATGGCTTTCTATGCCGTCGGCAGCGCTGCTGCAGGCACCATCCTCATGTCCCGCATCTACTGCATCCTGAGCAGGGTGGCGGGCGCCTGCCTGATCACGCTGGCGGTCTTCCTGTTCGCGCAGCCGGCATGGGCAGACCAGACGGTCGTGGCCGCCGACAGCGCCCAGGTCGACTGTCAGGCGTCGGCCAAGGACCTGACCCGGATCAGCCTGGTCGATGACGAGTTCGCGAGCGTGTCGAAGATCTCGACCGGCAATCCGCAGGACGACTT
>DAIMKE010000937.1:0-3371 GCA_036721875.1 Bradyrhizobium sp.
CCACAGCGCGTACATCAGGGGAATGGTGACCAGGGCGGCCAGGATCACCGACCAGCGCAAATCAGGAAAGATCGTGAACAGGAACGCCGCGCTGTCGCCGTCGATCACCATCACGTCGACGAAGTTCGCGGTCATCTGCACCACGTCGTGCTTGAGCCGCGACAACAGCACCAGCACCACGACCAGCGTCAGCGACAGAGCGCCCGACAGCGCCGGACGCCGCAGCAATCCGATGAAGACGAAGTTCAGGATGCCCCATGCGAGCACGAAGCCGATGCGCGAGCCGAAATCGGTTTCGGTCTGCACCATGATCATCAGCGCCGCCATGTGCGGTGCAGCAACGGCTGAAAGGCGCCAGAAGCCGATCGCGGCGAGGCCGGCGGCAAGCGCGGTAGCGGATGGGCCTGGATTTGGCGCGGGCGCCATCGGGTACACGCAACATGACCCGGCGCAATGCAAAAGCCTTGGCTGGCGAGGACCAGGAGACGCACGACCCAGCCGGAACCTGTGTCGCGTCATAAAAACGTAGTGGAATCGTCATGAACACGCAATGAATTTGCCGGTTCTGGGGCGTGGGCGGGTTAATCGGGCGCAGTCATTCCGGGGCGTGCGAAAGCACGAACTACGGTGCGCAATTGCGCACCTGAGAATCTCGAGATTCCGGGTTCGATGCTCCGCATCGCCCCGGAATGACGCCTATGGTTCACGACCGCTTGGCAATCCCCTCGATAAACAAATCAAGGATCGCCTCGGCGGTCCGTTCGGCCTCGGCGGCACCTACCCCCCAGCGCGGAAAATGACCGTCGATGTTCATCCGGGCGAAGCCGTAGACCAGCGCCCGGCCGGCGATCTGCACCTGCTTGAGGTCGACGGAACGGAGCTGGCCGGCCGCAAACGCGTCGGCGAGCGTGCGTTCGGTCAGTTCGATCAACTCCGCATTGTCGCGGGAGACGCCGGCGTCCTTGTCGTGGTCGAAGAAGCGCCGGCTGGATATGACGTCGAAATGGGTCGGGTTGCGCATCGCCCAGCGCAGGTAAGCCAGCCCCAGGCTACGAAATCGCGCCAGCGGATCGCCGGCGGACGCATCGGCCAGCGCCGCCTCGATCTCCCGCCGAAACCGCCGCTGCGCTTCTTCCGCCACCGCCTGCATCAGGGCATTGCGATTCGGAAAATGCCGGAACGGCGCCCCCGGCGAGACCCCGGCGCGGCGGGCGGCCTCGCGGACGCTGACCGCATCGGGCCCACCCTCTCCGACCAGTTGCAGTGCAGCGTCGATCAGCACCCGCCTGAGATCGCCGTGGTGATAGGGTTTTGGCGCAGCCGCACGGGCCGCCCGCCGGCGCGGCTTGGCGGCGGATCGCGCGGCTGGCGATTTGGCGGCTGGGCGCATGGCCTCTCCTAGCATCACTCGCTTGTGAATGTAAGCATCGATTACACGGATTGACCTAATCCGCGCGGCAAATGTAATTGATGATTACATCACGTATCCGCGTCATTGCGAGCGAAGCGAACCAACCCATCGCCCCGCGCCACGAAAGAATGGATTGCTTCGCTTCGTTCGCAACGGCACGATCAAATGGGGGGCAAACATGCCGACGCGTCAAAACTGGTTCGATGGCTGGCGGCTGTTCGCCCTGCTCTCGCTGACACTTCTTGCGCTGAGCATCTGGATCGCCGGCACGCGAGAGTTCGAGGTCGATGGCGTGCGGATGGTGATCCGCTTCACCGCACGGACCTCGCTGCTGTTCTTCTGCCTCGCTTTCTCGGCGGCGGCGCTGGCGCGGCTGTGGCCCAACGCCTGGACGCGGTGGCAGCGCCGCAACCGCCGCTATCTCGGCGTCACCTTCGCGGCCTCGCACGCCATTCACCTGTTCGCGATCGCCTGCTTCGCGGTCATGGATCCCGTGGGCTATGCGGCCAGCACCACGATCGCGTCCTATATTTTCGGCGGCATCGGCTACGCCTTCATCATCGCCATGACTGCCACCTCATTCGACCGCACCGCTGCACTGCTGGGCACCCGAGCCTGGCGCATCCTGCATCTCACGGGCGGCTACTACCTGCTGTTCCAGTTCACGGTTTCATTCGGCAAGAGGATTCCGGACATGCCGCTCTACGCACTGTTCCTGATCCCGCTGATCGCGGTATTTGCGCTCCGCATGATCGCGATGGCGCCGCGCGCGCGGTCTACCGCGCGGGCGGGATGACGCGGCATTCATAGGTCAGCTCATCACCATTCTATTTCGGAAGGCATTCCACATTGTAGGCGATGATGATCTGCGCCGGGTCGGCCTTACCTACGCTCTTCAACTCTTCCAATCCGCTCCGCAACTTGCCCCCCGCGTCCTTCAGGCTGCCTTCGAGTGTGGCTTTGGCTGCCTTGCATCGTTCTTCAGTCGTAAACTCCTGAAACACGACGCTCGGGCGCAGCCTCCACTCTTCCTTGTCGTTGGTTGCGACAGGGCTGATTGAGTAGGAGAAAACGTACATCAGGACCCACATCGGGATGCTCCACTTCGGGTACGGACAGCAGTTCGCGCGTACAGGAAGGGGCTGCAGTTCCGTTGATTTACATCAACCTTCCAGCCAGCAGCCACGCAAGCCGCGGACGTCATTGATGTGACCGAGGCCTTCAGGATCATGCCGGCGGCATCAAACCAAGCCGCTTGGCGATGATCCTGTCCAAGGTGCGCTTCGGCAGCACCGCCGCCATCCAAAGCCGCATCGGGTCGGGCGTCAGCGTGTAGCGCACCCTGGGGTTCGGCAGGGTCAGCGCCTCGAATACCTTTGCAGCGATGACCTCGGTCGGCAGTCCGGTGGAGCTGAGCTGCTGCATGAAGGCGCGTATCTTTTCCAGCGCCGGGAAATACGGCGAGTCTTTATAGACGGAGATGTCGACCTGCTCGGCCTTGTCCCAGATCGGGGTCTTCACCGCGCCCGGCGCCACCACGATGACGTCGATACCGAACAGCATCAATTCGCGGCGCAGGCTCTCGGACAGCCCTTCGATCGCATGCTTCGACGCCGCATAGGCCGAGATCAGCGGATTGCCGTGCTTGCCGGAAACCGAGGAGATCATCACGATCCGCCCCTTCGGACCCTTCAGGACCGGATCGGAGCCGAGCAGCGGGCCGAACGCCTGCGTGGCGATGACAGGCCCGATGAAATTCACCTCCATCTGGCGACGGAATTCGTCGGCGGCGAGTTCGAGCACGGGGCCTGCGACCGCAATGCCGGCATTGTTGACGAGGCCGGCGAGCGTCTCGCCGCCCAGCGCGGCACGCACCTCGCCGGCCGCCGCGCGCACCGCAGCCTCATCGGTAACGTCGAACATCAGCGGCGTGAAGTTGGCGCCGAACTCACCCCTGAGG
>DAIMKE010000938.1:0-3361 GCA_036721875.1 Bradyrhizobium sp.
TGTCGCGCATCTCCGGCGGCTTCATGATCGGCGGCGGCATCTGGCTGGCGCTGACGCGGGCGCGGTAGGCCCGCAGAGCGCTACTCTCAAGAGAGGGGGCGTAGAACCACCGGCGGTGCCATGGCTAGGCGGATAGCGATTGCTGCGCATGCAGCATGGTTTCGATCTCTACGAAAATCCGCGCCAGCCTGTCGGCCCACGCTTTTTCGCCGGCCGCATCGCTAATCAGGTCCTGACGGATTTCGATCCCCGTATTCATCAGGCCGCGCGCCTCGGCGTGTACGGGGATGGTGTAGTCGGTCTCGTCGCTGACCGCGTAGGGCTCGTTGTCGCCGACGACGAGGTCGCCCTCGGCGCGCAACAGCTTCAGCAATAGCGGCGGCAGATGCGTGTCGCGGTGATAGAGCGTGCCGATGTGCCAGGGCCGCGCGATGCCGGCATAGATGGGCGTGAAACTGTGCAGCGACACCAGCACCGTCGGCAGGCCGGCGCGTCTGCGTTGATCGATGATCTCGTCGATGCGGCGGTGATAGGGATCGAAGATCTGCGCGCGCCGCATCGCGGCCGCCTCGCGCGAGATGCCCTCGTTGCCCGGGATCGTCGTGGCTTCGCTGATGCGCGGGATCGAACTCGCCACATGCGGCGGGCGGTTGCAGTCGATCACCAGCCGCGAGTAGCGCTGCACGATCAGATGGGCGTCGAGATGCTTCGCGAGCTGCTCTGCGACGCCCGCAATGCCGATGTCCCATGCGATATGGCGCGTCAGTTCGGTCTCGGGCACGCCGAGGTCGCCGAGCGCCCGCGGGATCAGCCTTCCATAATGGTCGCCGGTCAGGAAAAACGGCGAGCGGCCCGACTCGTTAAATTCCTGCACCGGTGGAACATCTTCCGCGCTGAGGAGTAGTGCTGTGTCGCCGGCATAATTCAAAGCATTCTCCTCAAATCGCTGCCTATCGAAGCGGCATACCGATCTGGAAATGGGCAGGTTTGGGTCTAGATTAACGCCATCAGAATCGATGAATATTTGACGATGCCGCTCCTGACAATCAATCACAAGACCATTTATCGCTACAGGCGCCCGGTGGCGTTCGGCGAACATCGCATCATGCTGCGTCCACGCGACGGCCATGATCTGCGGGTGCTGTCCGGCGACCTCGAGATCGAGCCGCAGCCGATGCGGCTGCGCTGGATTCACGACATCTTCGGCAACACCGTCGCGATCGCGACCTTCGATGAACGCTCCGAGACGCTGTCGTTCAATTCGACGGTGACGGTCGAGCACAATCCGGAGGACGAGTTCGCGCTGACCGCGGACGATCCCGCCTATTTTTATCCGTTCCTCTACGACGACGAGGAGTTTCCCGACCTGCTGCAGTTCATCACGCCGCAATATGGCGATCCCAATGGTGAGCTGTCGGCGTGGGCGCGAAAATTTCTCGACGCCGAGGGGCCGACGCCGACGTTCCACATCCTGAGCGGCATGACGCATGGCATCCGCGAGGCGTTCACATACCGCAAGCGGCACGAGCAGGGCACCCAGCATCCGCTCGACACGCTGCAGACCGGCTCCGGCAGCTGCCGCGATTATGCGCTGTTCATGATCGAGGCGCTGCGCCGGCTCGGCATCGCCGCGCGCTTCGTGTCCGGCTATCTCTTCATTCCCGGCGACAGGGCCCACGGCTATGTCGGCGGCGGCTCCACCCATGCCTGGGTACAGGTCTATCTGCCGAGCGCCGGCTGGATCGAGTTCGATCCGACCAACGGCATCGTCGGAACGCGAGATCTCATCCGCGTGGCGGTGGCGCGCGATCCGCGCCAGGCGGTCCCGCTGCACGGCACTTATTTGGGGTCGCCCGATGCCTATGCCGGCATGGAGGTTCACATCAACGTCGTCTCGGTCGGGGACGAGCCGCACGAAGCGCATGCCACGGAGAAGGTCTGACATCATGGAGATCAAGGTCGGCTTCGAGTTGGCGTATGCGGCGGTGCAGCCGACACCGATGGTGATCATGCTCAGCATTCACCCGTCGCGCTTCTCCGACATCGTCGGCACCGAGCGCATCGTTGCCGAGCCCGATGTGCCGATCGGATTCTACCGCGACAGTTTTGGCAATGTCTGCGGCCGCCTGGTGGCGCCCGCCGGCGGCGTAACCTTGCGCGGCGATGCGCTGGTGCGCGATTCCGGCCTGCCCGACGTGGTGATGCCGACCGCGCAGCAACTGCCGATCGATCAATTGCCCGACGAGGTCCTGCAATACCTGATGCCGAGCCGTTATTGCGAGACCGACAAGCTCACCGACGTTGCGTGGTCCCTGTTCGGCAACACGCCGGCCGGCTGGGCGCGGGTGCAGGCCATCGTCGACTTCGTGCACAACCACGTCACCTTCGGCTACCAGCACGCGCACCACATGAAGTCGGCGCATGACGTCTACGAGCAGCGCGCCGGCGTCTGCCGCGACTTTGCGCATCTGGCGCTGACCTTCTGCCGCTGCATGAACATCCCGGCGCGCTACTGCACCGGTTATCTCGGCGATATCGGCGTGCCCCGCGATCCCGCGCCGATGGATTTCTCGGGCTGGTTTCAGGTCTATCTGTCCGGCCAGTGGTACACGTTCGACGCCCGCCACAACGTGCCCCGCATCGGCCGCATCCTGATGGGCACCGGCCGCGACGCCGCCGACGTGGCGCTGACCACGAGCTTCGGCCGGATGGATCTGGTGAAGTTTTTCGTGATCAGCGACGAGGTCGTGCCGGCGTAGCTTGTCATTGCGAGGAGCGAAGCGACGAAGCAATCTATCTATCCCCGTGGGGAGAGGTGGATTGCTTCGCTGCGCTCGCAATGACATAGATAGCCATGATTTCCGATCGTCTGTTCGTCTACGGCACGCTGATGCGCGGCTTCGACCATCCGATGGCGCAACTGCTCTCGCGCAGCGCGGATTATCTCGGTGCCGCCACCTGTCGCGGCCAGCTCTATCTCATCAAGCATTATCCGGGGCTGGTGCTGTCGGAAGCGCCCGCGGACATCGTGTTCGGCGAACTGTACCGCCTGCGCGACCGCGATGCGCTGCTCGGCGAACTCGACATGTATGAAGCCTGCGGCGAAGGCTTTCCGGAGCCGACCGAATATATCCGCCGCATGCTGCAGGTGACGCATGAGGACGGCAGCGCAGGCGAAGCGTGGACCTATGTCTACAACTGGCCCGTCACCGGCCTGCCGCTGATCGGCTCGGGCAAGTTCCTGGAGAATTAAATCTCGCTAGTCCCGGACGCGGTGCGGCGTTCCATACGCCGCTCCGCAGAGCCGGGGCACGAGACTCAGCTCCCCGCATCCAGCCGTTCGCGCTCCACCCGTATGTCC
>DAIMKE010000939.1:0-3360 GCA_036721875.1 Bradyrhizobium sp.
CCGACCTCCTGTTCCACAGACAGGCGCTCTAACCAACTGAGCTACAACTGCATCCATGCGGCTCCAAAAAAGAGCAAACTAGGTGTTGCCTCCCCTCACTGGCAGGCCAGGCTAGCTCCCGACAACCCGCCGGGGCCGCAAGTTTTCCAAGCACTCAGAATTTTTCCAAGCACTCAGAAAATGTGCAAGGTAACCATTCAAGCAAAACGCCGTTCGAATTTTGAGCCGGATGGTCCGCACCGACGATCGATTGTGACCTTGGATAGGTGACCAGCCGGCCGAAGATGGCGGGCTTTTTCGTCGCTAGTGATGACCACCATGATGGCCGCCATGATGACCCCCGTGATGACCGCCATGATGACCGCCGTGATGGCCCCCATGCTGACCACCAAAATGGCCGCCGTGATGACCACCAAAATGGCCGCTGTGATGACCACTGAAGTGGCCGCCGTGATGGCCACCGAAGTGGCCGCCGTGATGACCGCCGTGATGACCGCCATGATGCTGCACCTGGACGATCTCGTTCTCTGGAGAGATCGATGAGGGCGCCAACGGCGCCGCAATACTCGGAGAGAGGCCGGCAGCCAATGCGAAGGTTGCAGCAATCGTGGACAACATTGCTAAACGGAGGGACATGGTAGCTCCTTTATCGGCTGTCGGCAGGGAATCTGCTCCGATAGTCCAAAGTCTACGCCGTTCGCCAACGACTGAACGTGAGCTAGAGCACACACGTTCTGCGGGCGGCAACCTCCAGGCAGGTTCTACAATGGAGGCGGTAAAAGGGGGAGAAGGAGTAGGGGAGCGCCTTGGTCTATGGGCGAAGTCCTGTTTGTAATGGCGATCATCGTCGCTGTTGGAAAGTTTTTCGATTTCCTGATCGGCCGCAAGGGCGACAGGCTGGTCAAAGGACAAGCTTGTTGATCTCTGGCTCAGCCCCGCTCCGATAAATGGACTTCGATATTCCAATGGGCGTCAAGACAGTATCTCCAATTTCTGGAAACGACTTTTGGTTCGTGTCTGTTGTCGCCGAAGTTCTTTCGGCGTGTCTTGGTCTACAGCGTGGCGACGACGTTGGTGCCGTTCCTTCTAGTGGTGATCGTAAACCTCTATGTTCCGTTCTGGTGGTGGCTCGGAGTACCGCAAGCGAGAGAGAACGTGTTGCATATGATGCTGGTCTCCGTGCCCGCAAAGCAGATTCCCTTCTATCTGTCGGTCGCATCGGTCAATTATATTCTCGATCTCTTGGGCATCATATGTCTGCTTTATATGCGCGCAGGGTGAGTATTGAAGAATTCGGTCGATTTATATTAATCGGTCTTGCCGCCGCGATGATTACCTACGTTCTCTTCGTCTGCTCGGTGGCCTGCTCGATTACAATATCGACAACGATTGACCAAGCCGGAAAATCGCTCTTCGAGCCATTGCTCATTGCTGCCCATTCGGCAACTCTGCATCCGTGGAGAACCGAGACGCGGTGGGGACAGTTTGATTGGTCATTTTCAGCGTCGGCGTCGGATTGCCGCTAACTGCCTATTTCGTCTCAAGCATCCTAATCTGGCTGGCTTATCTGTCGCGGCCCGTAACGCAAAAGCCGCTCTTGCTGGTGCTTGAAAGGTTGGAATCATCATCGTCAGGGACCTGCACCATGATCGCTGGCGCCGTGGCCGTAATCATCGCCGTTCTGACGGCCTGGCAAAAAGCCTAATCGAGCGAGACGCGCAAAAGCGGCTTTGGCTCGTTATCTTTTCTCGCCCTGGACCTTTGCCCACTGCCGGCTTGTCACGTCTGCACCGCTGGCTATCGGCAGGCCGGATTGTTCGCTGCATAAGAGTTCGCAGTTTTACTCTAAGTGGCGCGCCACTTAGAACTCTGCCACGATCTCATCACGCAACATCGCTGCGCCTGCAATGAGGCCCATAGCTAGTCCAGAGTTAAATTGATCGCCGCGCAACGCGCGAGCTGCGGTTTTCGCCATCGCCCAAAGATAAGACAATAACCCAAGCAATCACGTCACCGCCAAGAAAGGCTTTCATGAGAGGTCAATCCTTGCTGCATTCCTCTATGTGAATGTAACTACTCAAAATCGGGTTGGATTGAAAGACGACGATGAAGTCTTTTCCGAACGGCGTTGCCGGGGCACGATGAATTTGCACAGCCCTTCTTCCAGCCGCGTGCATGATGAAGTCCGCCACTTCCAGCTCTGGCAAGCCGTGCGATTTTTCAATGAGCCCTTCGCTTACGGGATCATTTTGCCGTTGATCTGGGCGACCGTCCCGCCAAAATGTTGTTCGATAGCGTCATCCAGCCGATTTGAAGCCTCATGCAGGAATGCCACCTCGTTCGGCTCGGGGGAGACGCGCCTCAGCAAATCCGTGTACCGGTGCATCATCGAACCGGTGATGATTTCTAACGGCGTCTTGCCAGTCGGCAGCACAGCCGAATTCGACATCGTCACCGCAAGGCGCGCAAACTATTGCTCGCGGAAAAACCTTGACAAGGCATCAAGCTGTTCAGTTGTTGGGTTGCGAAGTTCATTGGCATGCAGCGGGACATCTTCACCGCCGAAATGCGCGGCCTTCGTCGCGCGCCATGGCTCGGCGATGGCGGCAGCCGCCGATGAGCTGTTAATCGCGCACCCACCCAACCCGAACACCGGGTAGTGCTTGTCGGCAAACGTCTCGTGGCCAGTCTCGTCGATAAAGAACAGCAGACAGTTTGGTCCAACCTGCAATCGTGCGGCGACTTTCTGATTTACCATGAACCATCCTCAACCTTCCGGGGACCAGAGCGGGGGCGGGCTTTTAGCCGACGAAGATGCGACCGCGCCGGCGATTTCGAGTCGACCGGGCTCGATAGCAACTGCACTGGTGGCATTCGTTCGCGCGGGTCGGAAGACAGCGGGCGATCAAATCACGCATCAGCCTGTGTCTGTGCCCCAGCTGTACCCCGAGATTTCCGGGGCACATGCGGCGGGAGATGGTAAATTAAGTTATTGATCTTGTTGTGTTTATGGTGGACGCACAAGGGATCGAACCTTGGACCTCTCCCGTGTGAAGGGAACGCTCTCCCGCTGAGCTATGCGTCCGGGATTGACGGAAGGACGAGCCTCGTCAGAGCCCGCGATTTACGAAGTGCGGGGCCTTAGTGTCAAGCGATCAATCGGGGTCGCAAGGGCCGGATCATGCCCCCTGCTGGCGGGCGCGGGAGGCGTGGGACTGCAGGGCGCGGATGCGTTCGGCCAGCGTGCCGCCGCCATCCGAGGCGCCGACCGGCGGGGTGCCGGTGACGTCGTTGGCGGGTTTGGCCGGCGGCTTCGGCGCGGCCGGTTCCGCGGCGAGCATGGCTTCGATGGTCGAATTC
>DAIMKE010000940.1:0-3355 GCA_036721875.1 Bradyrhizobium sp.
GCTCAAGCGTCCGCATCCGGCCGATCCGGATCTCCCGCAACGGATCGCGCGCGACATCGCGTTCGGGCCGAAGATCGACCACCCCTTCCGCCCTGCCCGCTTCCCGGGCAAGCACCCGATCGAGCCGCGTCCAGCGTTCGCTCGTGACCTCTGCCTCGAGACCGCGCCGTATCTCGAGCTCAGATCGCGGGCCAAGCTCACGCGTGACGAGATCACCTGCGCGCGCCCGCAGGCCGGTTCCGATGTAGTCGCGGCTGATGACAAGGTCGGAACCGTCGTCCGCGCGACCGCGCACGAGAATGTGGATATGGGGATGCTCGGTATTCCAGTGGTCGACGGCGACCCAGTCGAGCCGCGTGCCGAGATCACGCGAGGCCTGATCCATCAGCTCACGGGTAAAGCTCCGCAGGCTTTCCAGCTCAGTGGCATCATCCGGCGAGACGATGAACCGGAAATGATGCCGGTCCCCGTCGCAGCGTTCCGCAAAAGCCCGGCCGTCTGCATCGTCCCCGGCAGCATCGAAGAGCTCACCGGGCGATCCATCGCGGGTGACACCGTCCCGTTTGAGATAACCGATATGGGCTCGCAGTGCGCCGGGCGACCGCATCCGGCGTACGACACGCGCCTTGACCATGGCGCCCCGGGCGCGGTTGTTGAGGAGCCGTGCCGCGGCAACGCTCGCCGCACGGCCGCGCCCGAAGGACCCACTCCTCCTGACTCCGCCGTGTGAGAGACCGCCTGCCTTCTGCGCGGCTCTGAGGGCCTGCGCGAGAAACGATTTTGCCTTGGGCGCGCGCGTCGAACGGATACGGCCTGGACGGATGCGGAAATCGTCGTTGCGGCTCATTTTGCCCACCGCAAGGTGTCGAAAACTGAGCAAGAACAGCGCCATGGCGGAAATGGCAAATTGTGTCGGATCATCGCAATGTTCGGAGCATGGTTGAAGTTGCTGACATTTCCCGACCGACCAACCGGCCGCACCTTGCGGCTTTTATCCTGCCCTCCTCGGTCGCTGGTTCCGAGGGCCCAACTTCCAAGCCAACGGACTCTCGGTACTCGCGGCGACTTGCGACAACATTGCGGTGGATCATCCAATAGCGCCTGCCCGAACGCGTCGGCTGGTGGCCGATTCATTGCGAAAGAGCCGCCGCGACTTTGGCAGTTGACTTGCGAAGCTCCCCACTGTTTGCGAGCGAAGCGAGCGTTTGCGATAGCGATCGTTACCCGGAGGGCCGAGACACCCGTAGGGTGGCTCGGTGAGGAGCGAAGCGACGAGTAGAGCGCGGGCCGAAGGCATCGCCCGTATGCCATCAGCACGTTAATATCGCACTCCTCCGCGAACTCTTGCCGCGTGAGCGAGGGTCCTTCAGTAGCAAACCCGAAAGCCTTAGCGTCATGATCGTGTTGCAGCGTTTCGAATGCAAACCGAATGTCCGTCACGGTGCGCCCGCCCGCTCAACAAACAGGGGAGCCTCCCGCCAGGGAACTACTCGTCTAATGCGAATTGCCGTGCGTTCACTCTGACAGTCACCGAGCAATGGCGTGACCGCCGCAACGTACGCAGTGGTTTCTTGCGGAAGCGGTCGACCCGTCGCGAGATGCTGTTCATACCGCGACGGACCGGCGTGATAGGCTGCAAGGAAGCCTGCCGATCCGAAACGATCGTGCATGTCTTTGAGATACACGGTACCCGCGATGATATTGTCGCGAGCGTCAAATGGGTCGACGCCGAGACCATAGCGAACGCTGAGTTCGACCCAGGTAGCGGGCATGAGCTGCATCAAACCCATGGCGCCGCGAGGCGACGTCGCATGTTGGTCTCCGCCGCTCTCGACGTGCATCACCGCGCGTATCCAGCTTTCCGGAATGCCAAACCGCCGCGACGCCTCGGCAATATACCCGGCATATGAATTGGTCGCCGCCATCGGCACTGATTGCCTCTCTCCGGAGGCAGCGAAAACCGCGCTGATCGAACCGCACGTCATCGCCAGCACGATCGCTGTGATCAAACCTCGCGCGCACCCGCCGCCCCCGACCGGACGAGAACGTGCCATCGTGCTCGCCTCTGTCAAGGGCAAGGCGCGTGCGCCGGCCTGCGGCCGCCCCTGACCGACGCTGCGCGCGACGGCCGCCGAGATGCCGATCGGGGCGAAGGGATTGACCGGCTTTCGATCGAACAAAGGGATTGGACTTGCAGGCCGGACACTCATGGCATCACGCCGTCTCATTGCGGCGTGGCGGGCGATTCCACAGCAGATTGAATGCCGTTCCCGCCTCATCGGCCTGGAACAGATTGGCGCGGATCGGTTGTCGTAAGGTCGGACCGTCAAGGTGCAGCGAAACGTAATCACCGGCGTTCTCGCCGTTGCGTTTCCAGCCCGCGCCAACTTCCGGGCCGATCGCTGAGCCATCGTCATCCCCGAGATGAATGCGATAGTCCGGCGCGTTCTCCGCATCCCGCTTGTCGACGGGAACGAGAATGAGCTTCGCGTCGAGCGCGAGCGTGCGAATGTGCCCGGAAAAACCTGTCTTCGTCTTCTTGAATGTGCCGATCTGCGCCATGGGAATCCCTTTCTGCTGATGGTAGGTCAGTGGGTTCAGTGTGTCGGCGCGCGCCATTTGTAGCGGCCGTCACCTCCCTCATCGGTCCACAGCGGAAGCGCGCGGCCGATGATGGAGTCTTTGGGGATCGGTCCGAAGTAGCGGCCATCGAGGCTGTCCCGGACGTCCCAGTTCATGAGGAAGATCTCGCCGGCGGCGATGGCGCGACAGCCCTGCCAGACCGGCAGCTCGCGGCCGTGCCGATCGCGCGCCAGCGCCTCGCCCATCGCGATAGCGTCGACGCTGACATTGCGTCCGACACGACATACAGTTTGTCCGGGAAGCGCTGCGACGCGCTTCATCAGCGGCACACCGCGCGGCAGGTATTCGCGTTGTCTGAGAAAACTCGCCAACGGTTCGGGCGGCTCAACCGCGACGAGATCGGTGACGCCGAGATCGGCGGCCGTTCGCACCGAGTAGAGGCCGACCGGCGCACTTGCCGATGCATTCCAGATCAGCTGCGGCGCGATCGAGACCGACGATCGGCCAGCGATGGCCAATACGACGAAGGACACCGACATCACATAGGCGAAGCGTGTCATGGCGCGATCCTCTCCCGCTTGAGCCAGGCCGCGTGGCGTTCATGCGTGTAGGCGTGAGGGATCGCGCCTGCCATCAGCCGGTTGTGAACGTGCCGCCAGTGGTCCGGCGCAGCGTCGGCTGGATCGACGCCCAGTGCCTCGATGGCATCGATCGCCTGCAGCGCGCGCTCCACCTTCTGCCAGCCGGACAGCCGCAACAGACTTTCCCCACC
>DAIMKE010000941.1:0-3351 GCA_036721875.1 Bradyrhizobium sp.
GTTCTTTGGCGTCGATGAGTTCTCGTCCGTCGTCGCCGTCGATCGCAAGGTGACGCTGATGGCGCGAACGCTGTCCGACCTGACCTCGCAGAACGACAGGGTCTCCGATACCCAGCTGACCAACTTCTTCAATGCCAGCACTGCAATCATGACGCCCTATCCATCGGCGCCGGTGAAATCCACGATCACGGAACTCTATATCGATCCCGCGACGCTGCAGGCGCGGGTGCAATGGAGCAAGGGCGCGGTGCCCCGCGCGACCGGCACCTCGGTCACCATCCCGGACGCGCTCAAGGTCGGCAACACCTACCTGATCTTCAGCGAGGTCACCTACAATTATGTTCCGACCGTCGGTTACGTCATGGCCAAGGCCGGCATCAACCTGAGCGACTCCACCTTCACCCGTCCGCGCCAGTCGTTCTGCGTCGTCTATCCGGCGCCCGCCCCGGGTGCGGCTTTGCCTGCCTGCCCGACGTCGTAGCGCCGGGGCTTTTCCATCTCGATGCCGGCTACGCGAGGGCCGCGTCATCGAGAGTCGAATTGAGCAAGCCAAATGAAAAAGGCCGCGCCATGGGCGCGGCCTTCGTTTCATTTCAGAGGCAACTTTCCACGGCGCGCACGCCCTGGAAAATCGCTTTATCCGGCGGCGCGCAGATTGTCGGCCGAAGATTTGCCAGAGCGGCGATCTGCCACGATTTCGTAGGAGATCTTCTGGCCTTCACGCAGCGTACCAAGACCGGCACGTTCGACAGCGCTGATGTGCACGAACACGTCATTGCCGCCGTCATCCGGCTGGATGAAGCCATAGCCCTTGGTTGCGTTAAACCACTTCACGGTTCCCATGCTCACTGGGGTAGTCCCTTCTCAGATATACAAGTCGTAGCCCACCTCTCGATGGGCTGGTGAGATCGAATTTTTGGAAGGGTCGTCAGCGTCTAAACCGGCTGTACCGGTGGATAGCTAATGTCGTCCGGCCGAAAATCGATGGCTAATATTATTCGATAGTACTGGTCAAAACAATCCTGACGTGCACGATTTTTTGATTCGGCCGGCCAGCCTGCCGCGGTCGCGCACGACGGGCGAATCGGGCGGGCCGTTGCAGGCGCGGTTACCGGCGGCGGAACTGGCCGCCGCGCGGCGGTCCGCTCCGCGGGGCACCGGTGTTCGGACGTTCGTCCTTGTGACGAAAGATCAGGCGACCCTTCTCCAGATCGTAGGGCGACATCTCGATCGTGACCCGATCGCCCGCTAGCGTCTTGATCCGGTTCTTCTTCATCTTGCCGGCGGTGTAGGCAACAATCTCGTGTCCGGCGTCGAGCTGCACGCGGTAGCGGGCGTCGGGGAGGATTTCGGTGACCAGTCCTTCGAACTGGATCAGCTCTTCCTTAGCCATGAATTTCTCCAGGTCGTGGACGGCTAGTGCGAATAGGGTTTGCGGTTCGGTTGGCTGTTTGGCCGACTCTCGCGGCGCAAAAAGGCAACGCCTTGTATCCCATCAGGGGTCCCGGCGCTATGCGCGGAACGCTGTTCCGGACGGTCGACAGGCGATGAATGCATCTTACCACCGGAGCGGCGGCGCCGCGAACCCTTCGACGCATTCGGGCCATTGCCGGGCCGTCCGTCAGCATGCCTCGCCTCGGCGTGCCGTCCTTCGCCGTGCCTTCCGTCGCCTTGCTTGCCGGCACCATGGTGGCGCCCGTCGGCATGTCTTTCGTCAGCACGCCGAGCGTCACCGTGCCGTGCCCCTTGCGGGCGCTGGCCCGGGCGGCTGCCCGGCCGGCCCTGCCGTTGCTGCGACGGGGCGGGGCCGGCATCGCGGCGCCCGGCATCGGTGCGGTGGTCCTCGCGCGGCAGCGCCACGCGGATCAGCCGCTCGATGTCGCGGAGATAGCTGAGCTCCTCGCCGCCTGCGACCAGCGAGATCGCGGTGCCGTCGGCGCCCGCGCGGGCGGTGCGACCGATGCGATGGACGTAGGTCTCGGGGACGTTGGGCAGGTCGAAATTGATGACGTGGGTGATGCCGTCGACGTCGATGCCGCGGGCGGCGATGTCGGTCGCAACCAGGGTGCGGATCTCGCCGGAGCGGAACTGGGCGAGCGTCCGCTCGCGATGGTTCTGGGACTTGTTCCCGTGGATGGCGCTCGCGGCAATGCCGGCCTTTTCAAGGGTTTTCACCACCTTGTCGGCGCCGTGCTTGGTGCGGGTGAAAACCAGTGCGCGGTTGATCGGCTCGTCCTTCAGCAGCTTGGTCAGGAAGGCGGGCTTGGAAGAGAAGTCGACCTGGACGATGCGCTGGTTGATCCGCTCGGCGGTCGAGGAGACCGGGGTCACCGCGACGCGGGCCGGATCGCGCAGCATGGCGTCGGCGAGTTCGGCGATGTCCTTCGGCATGGTGGCCGAGAAGAACAGCGTCTGCCGCTTGATGGGCAGCTTGGCGACGATTTTCCGGATATCGTTGATGAACCCCATGTCGAGCATGCGGTCGGCCTCGTCGAGCACGAGAAACTCGACGCTGGAAAGCTTCAGCCCGTTGCTCTGCACGAGGTCGAGCAGGCGGCCCGGGGTGGCGACCAGAACGTCGACGCCCTGCATCAAGGCGCGGACCTGGCGGCCCATCGGCACGCCGCCGATGGCGAGGGTCGAGGCCAGCCGGAGGTGACGGCCATAGGCGTTGAAGCTGTCCAGGATCTGTCCGGACAGCTCGCGGGTCGGAGAGAGTACGAGCACGCGGCAGGTCTTGGGCTGCGGCTTGATGCGGTTCTCGAGCAACCGGTGGAGGATCGGCAGCGCGAAGGACGCGGTCTTGCCGGTTCCGGTCTGGGCGATGCCGACGACGTCGCGGCCGGTCAGCGCGGTCGGAATGGTCTGGGCTTGGATCGGGGTGGGGGTGATGTAG
Organism: Bradyrhizobium sp.; assembly: GCA_036721875.1. Lineage (GTDB taxonomy): Bacteria > Pseudomonadota > Alphaproteobacteria > Rhizobiales > Xanthobacteraceae > Bradyrhizobium. Next base: position 2,897 of record DAIMKE010000941.1, read on the forward strand.
TTCTCTTCACGAAGAGCACGGGCGATTGGCTCGGCGAGGCCGAAATCCTGAAAGGAAGTCAAAAGAGGGGGTCTTTCCATGTCAAAAGCGGGCGCCCGGCGCATTCGGCGCGGCGCGCGCAAAAGGGTGTCGAGAAGACACCTGCGTGTTTGGGGTGTCGGATGGGCTTGGGAGATATGGGGCAAGCCAGAGGCCCGTACGGGCTTAAGAACACGCAGCTCGCTACGACCCCTTGATTCGCAAGAGGTCTCGAATGCTCATATGGAACATCGAGGGGGCGCTTTCAAGGCAAGTTCGCCCGAAACGGTGACTGAGGTGCAAAAATAGTGATGCCGGAAATTTAGCCAAAGGCGATCTATTGCATAGATAATAAGCCGCCTGCCGCATTCGCATACATTTGAATTGCCTGTAATTTAGGCGAAATGACTGCGGCGAAACTTGGATTTCTGTCGATT
>DAIMKE010000942.1:0-3350 GCA_036721875.1 Bradyrhizobium sp.
CGCCTGATCATTTGCGCACATGGGCAAACAGCATGGCGGCAACGACAGCAGAGCAGTCCGTCACCAAGATCCTGGAGCGCAGGTTCGATGAGGGCTTGCCGCAGCACCAGAACAAGTCGGCGCCGGTTGAAAAAACATCACTGCTGAGCACCCGAACCATTCTCGCGGCGACCATCGCCTTCATGGCGCTGTTGGCGTTGCTGATTCACATGACTTTGAATCGCAGGCCCCTTCTCGACTAGAAAGCACGCAGGGCGTCATCACCGAGCCGGGCCGTCGAAGCTAAGCCGCCAGAACTTCTCCGATCCGCTCCCGGATCAGCATGCGCTCCTCGGACGAAGTGTCCTTGTCGAAGCTGACGTCATAGGCAATCATGGCCGGGCGTTTCAGCACGACGATGCGGTCGCCGATCTCCAGTGCCTCACTGATCGAGTGCGTGATGAATACGGCTGTCTTGCCGTTCTCCTTCACCAATCGCACGAACTCGCCGCGCAGCTTGCCGGCGGTGGATTCGTCGAGCGCGGAAAACGGCTCGTCGCAAAGCAGGAGGTCGGCTCCGCGGGCAGGACCGGCGCGCTGGCTGGGGCGGGAGGGATCGAACCCTGCAATAATCCGTTGCTACACAAGGATTTTTCCATTCCGGCCCGCCCGTTTGATTCCATCTTTGATTCCAAAGCAAAAGCCCTCGTCGGAATGACCGACGACGAGGTGGCCTACATCGAGGCCAAGGGCTGGAAAGCGAGCGTCGTTCCCGAGCTGAGCATCATCCACCAAGGGTGGCTAGTGGAGCGGGGTTCAAGAGCGATCTAGGTCGCACAAAAGAATGGTGCGGAGTAGAAAATCGTCGTGCGCTCGGAGGGCGGTCGCATTTGTTGTGATTTCAATGTGTTACAAGGATTCAGTGAAGCATAAGGTGCATTTCCAGCGCAAAAGTGCTTTTGAAGGGCTGGCGCTTTGAGATTATCGCCAAGCCGACCTCCCTCCGTGCGAACCAGTCGGGAAGTTCCTTGGCTCTGAGCGAGCATCCCGCCGACGACGGCCGATGCCGTCGTCCTCTGGCCGTACCAGATCCCATTTCCAATCGAAGACATGCGACCAGCTCCTGCGTCTGGTACGTCGAGGCTCGCAGCATAGAGCGATGCCGTGAATCTTTGGATGCCCACGACCGTTTGATCCTTCCGCTAAGTCGACGATCTGAACCATCGCTGCTGAAAATAGCGCAATGGTCTTCGGTTCGCCTAGAGCTGTGAAGTGCGATCAAGGATACGGCGGCCTTAGAGCAAGAAAACGTGCTGTGGCGGGGCTACTAGAGGCAGCGCCCCGACCGATCGGCCTACTTTTCTGAGCGGCGGAGCCCACCACTTTCGAGGAACCTGCCCTCCGAAGGCAAAGGTCACACGTTCGAATCGTGTCGGGTGCGCCAGTTTTCTCTTTTTTACAGCGCGATATATGCGTCCGGACTAAAACACCAGCGCTTCATGCGGAAGAGCAAGCAATCTGGGTGAATCGTCGCCGACAGCAAGAAAAAATATACAATCCGGCCAAGCCTAAGCCGGCTACCATGACTTCTCTTCGCGACTCTATTTCTAATCTCCGATGGTCGGGGCCGCCATACCATCAGTGCGTATGGCGATGATGCAAATCAGGATAATGCGGGTGCTTGTGTCGCAACGGTTTGTGCTCGTGCCTATGCGAGTGCGGTTCAACGACCGGCCCGTCGTGATGATGCTGGTGATGAGCATCGTGAACATGTCGATGCTCATGCGCCAGAGCTTCATGAACATGCTCATGTTCGTGCCGTTCGGTGAGGTGCAGCCAGAGGCCTAACCCCATCAGCAACGCGGCGACAACAAGCTTTGGAGTGAATGGGTCGCCCAAGCCCAAGGCAATCAACGCGCCGATAAAGGGGGCGAGCGAGAAGTAAGCGCCGGTGCGAGCCGCGCCGAGATGACGGAGGGCGAGCACAAAAAGAACAAGGCTCACCCCAATCACGAAGAACCCCAAAAGCGCTGCCAGGATCGCGATGCCGACGGACGGCAAGGCATTGCCGAGCCAAAATCCTCCGGCGATGTTTGCCGCGCCAGCGAACAGGCCCTTGACCGTTGCAATGATTACGGGATCGGCAGACGACAGTTTTCGTGTCAGGTTGTTGTCAATGCCCCAACACAGGCAAGCACCGGCAATCAGTACCGCGCCTACGTCCAGCGAAAGGCCCTGCCCTTCCCACGACAAGAATATTGCGCCGAGAACAATCGCCAAAGCGCCCAGCAACAGGCGCCGATCGACGTTTTCGCGAAACACGAGCCACGCAATTCCCATGGTTGCGAGACTCTCAAGGTTCAGCATCAACGATCCAGATGAGGCCGGCGTTCGGCCAAGTCCAAGCATCAACAATGCCGGACCAAGAATTCCTCCGAAGATGACAATGGCGATGAGCCAGGGCACATCGTGCCGTCTTGGAGGAGCCTCGGGAGCCGATAGTCCGATCGCGGCTCGCGTGGCGTGCACGGCGGCCAAGCCAAGCCCCGCACCAAAGTAAAGCAGGCCCGCCAGCATCTGGGGATCGAGGTGGGGGAGCAGCAATTTGGAAAGAGGCGTTGCAGCACCAAACAGGACGGCCGAACCGAGGGCCAATGGGACCCCCGGCAGTTGGACCGATGATTGATTAAGCTGCATGTGCTTGGCCTTCCACTACAGTTCCTATTCCGCGGTATATCTCGCCGTCAGGGAATGACCGTGCAGGCTGGCTGAAAAGACGACGACGGCCTTTGGCGTCAATTCGGCCTGCAGCTTTCCAGTCATCATGTTGGGGCTGGCGGGAGCAAGCGGAACGGTGACGGTCTTGCCGCCGTCCTGAATCGTTGCGCGTCCGCGCATATCCTTTGTCGAAAGCGGCGAACCATCGTCGTCTCCCACATAGAAGACGATATCCATCCCCTTTCGGACAAACTCGATCGGGTGCCCTTGCGATTTGACGACGGGTCCGCCGTTGCTGCCCTTCTTCGTCTGTGCGGTCGCAAAACTGGGCATTGCCGCGATCACGGTGATCATGGTCAGGAAGACGTATTTGCGCATTAGTTACTCCTTGGGGATTGTGCGGAGATCAGTAGGCTTCCGCGGGGGTGAACGTTGCAGCGTGCTCGGCCAGCAGCCGGTCCAACGGCTTCTTTCCGAACATCAGAAACAGCATGGGGGTCACGACGGTATCGAGGATCGTCGCGCTGAGCAGACCGCCGAAGATGGTGACGGCCACCGGGTGGAGGATTTCCCTGCCTGGCTCGTCCGCACCGATCAGAAGCGGGGTCAACGCAAGTCCGGCGCAAAGCGCCGTCATCAGGACGGGGCTGAGC
>DAIMKE010000943.1:0-3349 GCA_036721875.1 Bradyrhizobium sp.
GGATGAGCCCGAGAGGCCGCGGCGTGCTGGATCCCCGCCTTCGCGGGGATGACATTTGAGTGTTGGGGCGCGTACAGGCGCGTCCCCTGACTTACCAGCCGAGCCACTCGGGCTTGCGCGGCAGGTCGATCGTCTTCACCTTGTCCATCTTGATGCCGCCGTTCTTGATCAGATCGTTGAGCGGCGCGTCGGTCGCGCCTGCGACCTTCATGCGATAAAGATCGACCTTGAGCGTGCCGCGGTGATCCTTCTCCGTGAAAGTCGAGGGATTGCAGACGCCTTCGCCCCCGGCCGGCACCCAATCCTTCTTCTGGTAGAAGCCCTTCTTGACGTTCTCACCGGTGGCACCGCCATTCTTGGCGGCCCATTCGACGGCTTCCTTCATGTAGAGGGCGGTGCAGACGCCGGCGATGTAGTGCACCGGACGGTAGGCGGTACCAGCCGCGTCCGACATCTTCGAGATTTCCATGAAGGTCTTCATGCCGGGCGCGTTGCCGCCCCATGCCACGGCGGTGCGGAGCGGGAACACCACGCCATCGGCAGCCGCGCCGGCGGCCTTGGCGGCGTTCTCGTCCATGCCCCAGACGTTGCCGAGGAACTGGACATCGACGCCGGCTGCCTTGCAGGCATTGAGCACGGAGATGTTCGAGCCGGCGGTGTTGCCGAGATAGGCGTAGTTCGCGCCCGAGCTTTTCAGGGTCAGGCACTGCGCGCTGTAGTCGCCGGGCGTCAACGCGAACACGATCGGCGGCAGCAACTCGAAGCCGAGTTCGGTAGCCATGGCCTCACCGGCCGCCTTCGGCGCGTTCGGATAGGGGTGGTTTGCACCCATGTGAACGAACTTCGGCTTGCCGGGCTTGCCCTTGGCCTTCCAGTCCTCGGCTGCCCAGGTGAGCATGCCGCGAACCGCGTCCGAATAGCTCGGGCCATAGAAGAAGTTGTAAGGTGCAGGCTTGGCCTTGCCGCCGGCGCCTGTCGGGTCGGAGAGTGCCGCGGCATAGGAGGCCGAAATATCGGGAATCTTGTCCTGGGCCAGGAACCCCGTCAGCGCTTCGGTGTCGGCGGTGCCCCAGCCGAGAATGGCGGCGACCTTGTCGGAGCCGGACCATTTCTTGTACTGGGCGATCGCGCGCGGCACCTGATAGCCGTAGTCGACCGTATCGACGTTGACCTTGGCGCCGTTGATGCCGCCGCTCTTGTTGATCCACGCATAGGTGTCGGCGACACCCTGTCCGAACGGCGTTCCAACGTCCGAGGTGGGTCCCGAATAGTCGGTGAGATGCCCCAGCGAGATTGGCGCCTGGGCCGATGCCGCAGTGCTGCCCAACAGCAGAGCGAGCGAGGCTGTACTCAGTAGAGTCTTCATCGTCATGGACATAGTCCTCCCGGTTAGTTCTCGAGGTCTTCTTGTTGTCCGTCCCGTTCCGACCTCAATGCGAGAACGGGTAGAGTTTCCAGTACGCCTTGATCTGCCGCCATCGATGCGCGAGTCCGTCGGGCTCGAAAACCAGAAAGACGATGATGATCAAGCCGATGGCCATCTCGCGCAGGAAAGCGATGTTGTTCTTCAATCCCAGAAACTGATCGATCGGGCTGTCGCGCAACGCGACGCTCAGCCACTCCATCGATTCCGGCAGCAGCACCATGAACGCCGTTCCCATCAGCGTGCCCATGATCGAGCCAAGTCCGCCGATGATGATCATGGCAAGGAAGATGATCGAGCGATCGATGCCGAAACCTTCATTGGAGACGACCTGATTATAATGCGCATAGAGCGCGCCGCCGACGCCGGCAAAGAAGGCGGCGAGGCCGAACGACAGCGTCCGGTACTTGGTCAGGTTGATGCCCATGATCTCGGCGGAGAGATAATGGTCGCGCACCGCGATCAGCGCGCGTCCGTCACGCGAGCGGATCAGGTTCGTGACCAAGAGATAGCAGACCACCACATAGGCCAGCACGACATAGAAATACTGCTTATCGCCGCGCAGCATATAGCCGAAGATTGAGAATGGCTCGGCGCTGGCGGGAACGCTGCCGCCGGTGAACCATTCGGCGCGCGCGAAGAAGTCCAGCAGGATGTACTGTGCCGCTAGCGTGGCGATCGCGAGATAGAGCCCCTTCAGCCGCGCGGCAGGCAAGCCGAAGATCAGTCCCACGGCCGCCGTCACGACGCCCGCGAGTGGAATGCAGAAGAAGACGGGAATGGCGAACCGGTTCGAGAGATAGGCCGAGGTGAACGCGCCGAAGCCGAAGAAGGCGGCATGACCGATCGAGATCTGGCCGGTGAAGCCGACGACGATGTTGAGGCCAAGGGCTGCGATGCCGAAGATGCCGATCTGGATCAGCAGGCTGAGGACGTATTCGTCGACAACGTGGGGCGCAAAGCAGATCAGGACGATGCCGGCGATCATGGCATTGCGGCTGGTCGTGGTCGGGAACACGGTGGTATCCGCCGCATAGCTGGTGCGGAAGTCGCCGGCGGGAATGAGGGTTTGACCAGCCATAATTGATTACACCCGCTCGATGTCTTTGGTGCCGAACAGGCCGTACGGCTTGATCATGAGAATGATGATGAGCGCATAGAACGGCGCGATCTCGTACAGATTGCCCCAGTGCAGGTATTCGCTGTCGAGAAAGTGCGCGACGTTCTCCAAGAGCCCGATGATGATGCCGCCGAGCACCGCGCCGCCGACGCTGTCGAGACCGCCGAGGATCGCCGCCGGAAACACCTTGACGCCATAGGCCGACAGCCCGGCCGACACGCCGTTGACCACGGCCACCACGACGCCGGCCACGGCGGAGACCGTCGCCGAGATCGCCCACGCCATCGCGAACACGCTTTTCACGGAAATGCCGAGCGACTGCGCCACCTGCTGGTTGAACGCGGTCGCGCGCATCGCGAGGCCGTATTTGGAAAGGCGGAAGAACCACGCCATCCCGATCATCATCGCCACCGAGACCGCAAGGCTCATCAGGTAGACCGTCTGCACCTGCAGCCCGAGGATGTTGATGTTCTGCGTTTGAAAGATGCGCGGGAACGGCTGCAGGTTGACGCCGAATATCCACTTCATCAGCGCGGAGAACACCGTCGACAGCGCGATCGTCACCATGATCACGGAAATGATCGGCTCGCCGATCATCGGGCGCAGGATCACAACCTGGATCGCGATGCCGAGCAGGAACATGAAGACCAGGGTGATCGGCATGCCCAGGTAGAACGGAACCTGGTACTTGGTGAGCAGCCACCAGCATACCCAGGCGCCGACCAGCAGCAACTCGCCTTGCGCGAAATTCACGACCTGCGTCGCCTTGTAGATCAGCACGAACGACATCGCGACCACGCCATAGA
>DAIMKE010000944.1:0-3343 GCA_036721875.1 Bradyrhizobium sp.
GGCCCCTTCTGCAACTCCCCGCCGCTCTCGACCGCGACCGGACAGGAACGGACCTTGACGCGCTTCGGATCGAACCAGGACCGGCCGTTGCGCAGTCGAATTCCCAGCCGTGCCACGGACAGCGCAAGAGTTCGCCGACACGCCGAACGCTCATAGACGCCCGGCTCCGGCGAGGTCAGCCGCGCGAAGCTGGCGGCTTTCTCCAGCGGCGCGCCCTCATGCGGGCAGCGGTTGAGCAGACGAGGCCGTGCTGGCGCAGACCGCCCTGCCGGGAAAGCACAGCGACGCGCCGGCTACGTTTCCTTTATCCAGGCAGGGGGAGAACATCGCGGCGCGATTGACAGACAAATCGTCTCGCATCCAAATATCGCGCGACCTGTGTCCGAACCTTGGGGGAGACCAACATGAAATCCGGCAGGCTGGCGGTTCTCGCCGTCTCGCTACTCGCCACCGCGGCGTCCACTGCATCGGCTGCCCCGGCAACCACCAGCGGACCCGCGGCGCTGGCGCTGGCCGGCGTCGTCGCGCTGTATTCGCCGTTGCTGACGTCGGACGAACGGGAAGCCGTGTCGGCCCTTTTCGTCGGGCAGAGCGGCGTGCGCTACGCGAAGAAGATTTCCGTCACCGCGGATAAGATCGTCTGCAAGGTCAGCAACGTCGACATCACCGCGCGCTCCTGCGAACTGACCTTCAAGGGCGCCAAGCAGACCATCACCGGACGCCGCGCCAGCGAAGTCTTCGCCACCGAAGCCATGGCCGGCGTTCCCGCCGAAGGCGCCGCGGGATCGATTGTCGAAAGCCTGTCGAAGCTGACCTGCACGCTCGACCCGGCCGAGATCAGGCAGAAGGCCGGCGGCGGCGCGAGTTGCTCGTTCGAGGCGGGGAATTGAACGGGCTCATTTTCCTTCTACCTTGCGGGTAGTGCCTTCGCAACGCGAAGGCGGATGAGGGTTCTGTCGCTGCGGAGAACCCTCATCCCTGTTCCAGGCGATCACAAGTGACACGGCAGGTTCGGCGATGGCAATCGATATCGGAGATTTGGACTCAGCCGACATCAACTGCGTTATCGCGGAGGTCGTTGCGCCGAACGCAAGCCTTCAATGTTTTTGTTTTTTGGCTGGTGCTGGAGGCAGCAGGACAGTGTCAATAACATGGATGACACCATTCGATGCTTCGATGTCAGGCTGGATCACGTGGGCGTCGTTGACCCTCACGCCAAATGTGCCATCGACATTCACCGGCAGCCCGGCCGCAGTCGTAACCTTCAATGACTTGCCGGCGACGTCGGCGGCTTTCACCCGGCCCGGTACCACATGGTATTTCAGGATGGTTGCGAGCTTGGCCTTGTTCTTGAGAAGCGACTCGACTGTGCCGGGCGGCAACTTTGCGAAGGCGGCATCGTTTGGAGCAAAGACGGTGTAGGGTCCCTTGCCCTTCAGCGTTTTAACGAGGCCTGCTGCCTTAACGGCCGTTACCAGCGTCTTGAATGAACCCGCGGCAACTGCCGTATCGACGATATCAGCGGCTCTGGCGAGGGTCGGGCCGAGCAAGGTAGCGACCATCGCGGCGCCGGCCAGGATAGCGCGAATTCCAGGGTTCATCAGATTTCTCCATTCTATGTGAATACGATTCAATCCAGCAGCGGTGATGCGGCTGGCGACGAGCGTTAAGGGATGACGCTTTTTTTGAAACGGAACGGAGTCGCTGGTGGACCACTCGATGCGTTCACGGTATCGTGAACGAGGTCTGCTCGACCCTCCAGGTCCAAAATGACCCGCGTCTTCGCTTCTGGATCTCTGAAGTGATCCAAAGCTCGCCCACCAGCGTTTCCAAACGCAGATGGGAATCACCAACTCATCTCCCGAGACAGCGTCCGGCGGAGCGTGCTGTGGCCGCGCGAAATGAAGAAAAGTGTTACGAACTCGCCGGATATGTCCTGGCGAACCAGCGTGGATTGAACACGCCAAAATGCCGACAGGAACTCGCCGCCTGCATACAACGCGCAATCGAAAATTATCTCGCCTTTGAGAAGGGCAAGTCGCGCTACAGCTGACGCCTATGCCAGCGCCACACGCATGGAAGCCAAGTGCGGCGAAACGGAAATGCGCAGGAAGGGAAGCCCGAAGCGGGAGCCAGACGTGGAACTCACCGACTTCAACCCAGACGGCGTCTGTGGCTTACGAGTAACGGAATTTCGTGCCCGCCGAGACTATTGTCCGACTCTCGCAAAGGGGAACGAAAACATGAAAAAGCTCTTCATCATAGCGGCTTCCGTCGCACTCGCCAGTGCCTCGGCTGACGCCGCCGACATGGCCGCACGACCGTACACGAAGGCACCTCCACCCGCGATTGCAGCAGTGTATGACTGGAGCGGCTTCTATGTCGGCGCCAACGCAGGTTACGCAACAAGTCGCAATTGCTGGAATTTCGAAAGCTTCGCCGGCGCGCCCTTCACGGCCGGCCAAGGCTGCCACGATGCCGACGGAGCTGTCGCGGGTGGACAGATCGGTTATCGTTGGCAGGCAGCCGCTTTCGTGTTCGGCATGGAAGCACAAGGCAACTGGGCCGATCTGCAAGGTTCAAGCGTCTCCACCCCGGCATTCGTCTTCGCGCCAGGTGATCTGACGATCAATTCCAAGCTTCAGGCGTTTGGGTTGTTCACCGGACAGGTGGGCTACGCCTGGAACAACGTTTTGCTCTACGCGAAGGGCGGCGCTGCGGTGGTGGATAGCCGCTTTTATCATACCTTTACTGCCACCAACGCGCTGATCAATTCCTCCGACAACACGACCTGGGGTGCGACCGTAGGCGCCGGCCTCGAGGTCGGCTTCGCACCCAATTGGTCCGTCGGTGTGGAATACAACCACCTGTTCATGGAACGTGAGACGTTCGGCTTCGCGGCCGCTCCGCTCGGCGTAGCGACTGCAAACAGCATCCGACAGGATGTCGACATGGTGACCGCACGTATCAACTATCGATTTGGCGGACCGGCAATCGGCAGATACTGAACCCCGGCTTAGAATCTATCGGTCGATACGAAGAAGGGCATCGTACAAGTAAGATGCCCTTTTACTTTGGAGACCCGAACAGGCGGAGGGAGAAGGGAAGTGTCTCACGGTTGACAGACAAATCCTTCCCGCCCCAAATGTCTGCCCAAGAACACGAGCAGCAGGGCGGAACGCGTGGCAGTCAACCGACAGGAAACCCATGAATGCGACGTGCTGGTGGTCGGCTCCGGCTGCGCCGGCATGTCGGCGGCGGTCACGGCGGGGCATCACGGGCTCAACGTCCTCGTCGTCGAGAAGGAGCCGCGGTTCGGCGGCACCACCGCGCGCTCCGGCGG
>DAIMKE010000945.1:0-3342 GCA_036721875.1 Bradyrhizobium sp.
GCATCGAACGCCGCGTAAAGTCTTCCCTGGGTGTCGCGCTGGTCGGCGTCCTCGGTGACGCGCCAGCTCAGATACAGAATGCCGCTCGGCTTGACGATATCCAGCAGGCGGCGAACCGATGGCGCGATCTGCTTGCGCTCGAGATGCATGATCACGGTCTCGCACAGCACGTTGTCGAACGTGCCGACGCCGCGCAGTTCGGGCAGTTCGGCTTTCGCAAACTTGAGGCCCGGATGCCGCCGGCGCGCTTCGCCGAGCAGGCCCTCGCAGGCATCGTAGCCGACGGTAGGAAAACCGCTCGCATTGAGCCAGGCGACCTCGCGGCCACCGCCGCAGCCGATGTCGGCCGAGTTCCCGCCGCGCACGAAAAACCGTTCCACGACTTCCTGCAGGTCAACCGGTGCGGGTTGAACGTGCCAGTCCTCCGCGAACGCCGCCGCATTCGAGTCGTAAGCGGCGAGCGTTTGTGGGTCCATGGTCTAGCCTTCGATTCTGGAGAAATCCGCGACGGCGCGGGTGGCCGCCCGGATTTCGTTCAACAGCTTTAGTCGATTCTCGCGCACGGCAGGTTCATCGTCATTGACCTTCACCTTGTCGAAAAACGCATCGACCGCCGGGCGAAGCTTTGCCATCGCAGTCATGGCGGTAGCAAAATCTTCCTTCGCAACTGCGGTAGCCGCCTCGCTCTTGACCTGCTCGATCGCGCTTGCGAGCGCCTTTTCCTCAGCCAATTTGTAGAGCCCGGCACTCGGCGCACCGTCGAATGCGCGCTTGTCCTTTTTCTCCTCGATCGAGAGGATATTGGATGCCCGCTTCGTTCCCGCAAGCAGATTCTTGCCGTCATCGGTATCGAGAAATTTACCGAGCGCCTCGACGCGGCGGACCACCATCAACAGGTCGTCCTGGCCGCCCAGCGAGAACACGGCATCGACGAGGTCGTGACGCGCACCCTGGTCGCGGAGCTGGACTTTCAGGCGGTCTGCGAAGAAGGCGAGCAGATCGCTCGGAAGTTTGCCGACGTCGCCAGCCGGATATTTCGAACCCTTATCGGGCAATCCACCAATCGCTGACCTGGCCACGTTCAGGATCGCCAGCCGGAGCCCATTCTCAACAATCAGCCTGATCACGCCGAGCGCTGCTCGCCTGAGCGCATAAGGGTCCTTGCTCCCCGTCGGCTTCTCGTCGATCGCCCAGAAGCCGACCAGCGTATCGATCTTGTCGGCCAGCGCGACGGCCACGCTCACCGGATCGGTCGGAACGCGATCGGCGGGACCCTGCGGCTTGTAATGTTCTTCGCTCGCGGCGGCGACGGAAGCGTCCTCACCTTGCGCCAGCGCGTAGTACTTGCCCATCAAGCCCTGCAGTTCAGGAAATTCGCCGACGGACTCGGTCAGCAAATCAGCCTTTGCCAGCTGCGCCGCGCGCGTCGCCTTCTCGACGTCGGCGCCGACCAGAGGGGCGATCTCGGCCGCCAGCCGTTCGATGCGCTTGATGCGCTCGGTCTGGGTGCCGAGCTTCTCGTGAAACACGATCTGATCGAATTTCGGCAGACGGGCTTCGAGCTTCGTCTTCAGGTCGGTCTCGTAGAAGAATTTTGCGTCGGACAGGCGCGCGCGGATCACGCGCTCGTTACCGCCGACGATGGTCTTGCCGCCGTCGGTCGCCTCGATGTTCGCGGTGAGGATAAACTTGTTGGTCAGCTTCCCCGTCTTGGGATCGCGGACCACAAAACATTTCTGGTTGTTGCGGATGGTGGCGCGGATCACCTCGTCCGGGATCGACAGATATTCCGCTTCGAACGATCCCATCAGCGCAACCGGCCACTCGACCAGGCCGGCCACCTCGTCGGCCAGTACCTGGTCTTCCACCAGATCAAAACCCTGCGCGAATGCCAGTTCCTTGGCGTCGTCGAGGATGATGTCCTTGCGCGCCTGCGGGTCGAGCACGACCTTTGCCGCCTTCAGCTTGGCTTCGTAATCCTCAAAGCGGCGCACCGAGATCGCATCCGGCGCCATGAAGCGGTGGCCGAACGTGGTCTGTCCGGCCTCGATGCCGTCGACGGAGAACTTCACGACATCAGGATCTTCGGTCTCGATGCCGAAGGTCGCGATAATCGAATGCAGCGGCCGCACCCAGGAGAGCGAACCTGATTTGGCCGAGCGCTCGCCCCAGCGCATCGACTTCGGCCATGGGAAGGTTCTGATGATGACGGGGAGAACTTCAGCGATCACGTCGATCGCGGCGCGGCCGGGCTTTTCGATCAGCGCGACATAGAAATCGCCCTTCGGATCGCGCTGGATCGTCGCCTCATCCAGCGATTTGAGGCCGGTTGCCTTCAGAAAACCCTGCACTGCCGCATCGGGGGCGCCGATTTTCGGTCCGCGGCGTTCGGTCTTCAGGTCGGGCTGCCGGACCGGAATGCCGTGCACGGTCAGCGCCAGCCGCCGCGGCGTGGCGAACGCCTTGGCGCCCTCATAGACCAGGCCTTCGGCGACCAGTCTGTCGGTGACCATGCGGCGCAGATCGTCCGCCGCCTTCGCCTGCATGCGCGCGGGGATTTCCTCGGAGAACAGTTCCAGCAGAAGATCAGGCATCAGACCGCCCTGCCCGCTTCGGTGTGAACCCAGGCTTCACCGCAAGCTTTAGCCAGTTCGCGCACCCGCATGATGTAGCTCTGTCTTTCGGTCACCGAGATCACGCCGCGGGCATCCAGCAGGTTGAACACATGGCTCGCCTTGATGCACTGGTCATAGGCCGGCAGCGCCATCAGGTGAGCCTCGCGCTTGCCGTCCTTCCATCCTGCGTCGAGATATTTCCGGCAGGCCTCTTCCGCCATCGTGAATTGCCTGAACAGCATCTCGGAATCGGAATGCTCGAAATTGTGCCGGGAGTATTCCTGCTCGGCCTGCAGGAAGACGTCGCCATAGGTGACCTTGTCCGCGCCCTCGCGGCCGTTGAAGTTGAGGTCGTAGACGCGGTCGACGCCCTGCACATACATCGCAAGCCGTTCAAGTCCGTAGGTGAGTTCGCCGGCGACGGGTGCGCATTCGACGCCCGCGACCTGCTGGAAGTAGGTGAACTGGCTGACTTCCATGCCGTCGCACCAGCATTCCCAGCCCAGGCCCCAGGCCCCGAGCGTCGGGCTTTCCCAATCGTCCTCGACGAAGCGGATGTCGTGCACGCTGGAATCGATGCCGATGGCGGCGAGCGATTTCAGATAAAGATCCTGAAGGTTTGGCGGCGACGGCTTCATGATCACCTGAAATTGGTAGTAGTGCTGCAGCCGGTTGGGATTCTCGCCGTAGCGGCCGTCCTTGGGCCGCCGCGAGGGCTGCACATAGG
>DAIMKE010000946.1:0-3340 GCA_036721875.1 Bradyrhizobium sp.
GACCGGCTCCACCCCGACGATGCTTCGGCGACATTCGCTGCGTTCGGCTCGACCTGCAAGACTGGTGTGGGGTACGATGTCAAGTATCGGCTGAAGGTAAGAGACGGAAGCTATCGCTGGTTCCGGGCGACGGGCGGTGTGGTGCTTGACGAAAACGGCAAGCCTCGGCGCGCATGCGGGTCGTTGGTTGATATCGACGAGCTGATGAGATCGGAGGGGGAGAAGAAGGAACTCATCCATAAGCTAGCCGCCGATTTTGAGGGCGTCGTCGGGAAAATCGTCGATACGGTTTCTGCAGCGTCGACTGAACTGAAGGGTTCGGCGAACAGTTTGAACACGACAGCCGAGCGTTCGCAGAAGTTGGCAAAAACCGTTACCACAGCTTCCGAGGCGGCCTCGGCCAACGTCCAATCGGTTGCGTCCGCGACCGAAGAGCTATCATCGTCGGTGAGGGAGATCAGTCGTCAGGTACAGGAGTCCGCGCGCATGGCGACTGAGGCAGTCGATCAGGCCAGGCGAACTAACGAACGAGTCGGCGAACTATCTAAAGCGGCCGCGCGCATCGGCGACGTTCTCGAGCTCATCAGAACGATTGCGGGTCAGACGAATCTTCTCGCACTTAACGCGACGATCGAGGCCGCGCGTGCCGGCGAGGCGGGGCGCGGTTTTGCGGTCGTTGCTTCTGAAGTGAAGGCTCTAGCGGAGCAGACCGCGAAAGCGACCGATGAAATCAACCAGCAGATCTCAGGCGTTCAGGCGGCCACTCAGGAATCAGTCGGTATGATCAAGGAGATTGGCGAGACGATCGAAAAACTTTCTGAGATCTCGTCGACGATTGCGGCTGCCGTTGAAGAGCAGGGAGCCGCGACGCTTGAGATCTCTCGCAATGTGCAACAAGCCGCGCAGAGTACCCAAGAGGTATCTTCCAGTATCGCTGACGTTCAGCGCGGTGCGGCGGAGACAGGTTCGTCCTCGAGTGAAGTGTTGTCCGCCGCGGCCTCGCTCGCAGGAGATAGTGATCGTCTCAAAGCCGAGGTCGGCAGTTTCCTTAACGCCATGCGCGTGGCTTAGAGCGGTTCACGGACAAATTGACTCGGAAGGGATGCCGTTGTTAGGCGGGTTGCGATTCAAGATAAGATACTGGCTGGATTTGAGGCCAGTATCGGTTGGTCGAACCGCTCTCCAGTGACTTTCGTGTAAATGCTGATCGAAGAATGATCCCCATCGGCGTCATGATGGCCCCGCCTAATCATCGATTTTGCTGAGCCGCAAGGCGTAGATCTGCGCCTCGGACTCTGTCGCGAGCTTAGGTCGAGAAGGGTCTACATTTCGAAACGCAACGCGCAGTTCTATTGCGTTCATAGAGCCGGTTCGCGCAAAACAAACGTCTCACCCGAGACATTTACTCTCTCATCCCGCGCGTAGTCGTGAGCCAACGTCGTCTTTGCTTGCGGATACATCGACGCGAGCAAAGTTCCAGCCGCGCAGCAACAAACACCGCATTTTGCGTCAACAAAAGAATACCGCTTTCCCGGACTCGCTGAAAAAGAGTTCGCCTTGGACTCGCTCGCCTCAAGTTTCTCTGAGAGTATTGATTGCTCGCCGATGGTGCTTGCGAGGGAATGCGGATGACTTGCACGGGCTTCCTTTATCGATCTCGAACCTGCGTTGCGCCGCTGACATCGTGTTGCGCGGCGTGTTGTTGATGCGGCGATCGCGCGCCGGCGCCGATCGGGACTGATCGCGCCAACCTTCCCGTCATTCAAATCTCACCGGCGCCCCGAATGGACCGCATCGTATCACGCGTAGCGCGAATGCACTGCGCTGCCTGCGTCGCATCCGTCTCCAAGTCTCAACCTTTGAGGAAAATTCCGATGACTGCGAACCACGATCCGATCAAATTCGCTTACTGGGTGCCGAACGTCTCCGGGGGGCTCGTGATCAGCAAGATCGAGCAACGAACCGGATGGGACATCGATTACAACCGTCGCCTGGCGCAGATCGCGGAGCAGGCGGGATTCGATTACGCGCTGAGCCAGATCCGCTTCACCGCCGGATACGGCGCCGAATTCCAGCACGAGCCGGTCGCCTTCAGCCACGCGCTGCTCGCGGCGACGACGAAGCTGAAGGTGATCGCGGCGCTGCTTCCCGGTCCGTGGAATCCGGCGGTCGCGGCCAAGCAGATCGCAACCATCAGCCAACTCACTGAGGGCCGCGTTGCGGTCAATATCGTCTCTGGCTGGTTCCGCGGCGAGTTCACCGCGATCGGCGAGCCCTGGCTCGATCACGACGAACGCTACCGGCGCTCGGAAGAGTTCATCCGGTCGCTGCGTGGGATCTGGACCCAGGAGAGCTTCACGTTCCGCGGCGATTTCTACCGTTTCACGGATTACTCGCTGAAGCCGAAGCCGGCCCAAGCCGCTGCCCGAGATTTTCCAGGGCGGCAGCTCGCGCGCGGCGCGCGACATGGCCGCGCGGGTGTCGGACTGGTATTTCACCAATGGCAATTCGGTCGAGGAGATCAAGAAGCAGGTCGACGACATCAGGGCCAAGGCGAAAGCCAACAATCATTCCGTGAAGATCGGCGTCAATGCGTTCGCGATCGCACGCGACAGCGAGGCCGAGGCGCGCAGCGTCCTGAACGAGATTATCGCCAAGGCCGATCCGGAAGCGGTCAACGCCTTCGGCCACGAGGTCAAGAATGCCGGCAAGGCCTCGCCGGAAGGCCAGGGCAATTGGGCCAAATCGAGCTTCGAGGATCTCGTTCAGTACAATGACGGCTTCAAGACCAATCTGATCGGCACACCGGAGCAGATCGCCGAGCGCATCCTTGCGCTCAAGGAGGTCGGGGTCGACCTCGTGCTGCTCGGCTTCCTGCATTTCCAGGAAGAGGTCGAGTATTTCGGCCGCCGCGTCATTCCGCTGGTGCGTGCGTTGGAAGCCAACGCGCCCCTGCGTGTCCAGGCGGCCGAGTGATCGGGGGCTCCTCAGCGTGACTCTGACTGCAGCAAGCGCGGGCGTCCTTTCCCTGGATGGCGCCCTTGTGGAGCCGGCGCTCTCGCCACCCTTGGGCGGTCGCGCCGAAGCGACGGACTGTGTGCTCGCGACGCGCGGCGATAGCGAAGTCCAGCCCGTTCTCGCGCTTGCGGACATTTCGCTGTCGTTCGGCGGCGTCGCCGCGCTGCGGGACATCGACCTTGAGGTTGCGCCGGGCGAGATCCGCGCGGTGATCGGACCCAACGGGGCGGGCAAGAGCTCGCTGCTCAATGTCATCAGTGGGCTCTACCAGCCTGACCGGGGTCGGGTGTGGCTGGGGGAGAAGTCCTTTGCCCATGTGCCG
>DAIMKE010000947.1:0-3337 GCA_036721875.1 Bradyrhizobium sp.
CCCGCCGTTAGCGCGGGCCGCTCGGCTGAATTCATTGGGTTTTTCGCGCCAATGTTTCGTCCCCCAGTACCGACGAAACAATTGCCTTGTTTCACGAAACCATTTTCCGCTTTGGCGTAGATGTCCGGAAACAGCCGAAGGCTATCAGGCTACCAACGAAACGGCGGCGACGCCGGCACGGAACCGGAGATTGCCAATGCGGACCACCAGCTTCATCCTCACCTTCGCGTTTATCCTGGCTGGTCCCTCGATGGCTGGTTCCTCGGACCAGGACCTGCCGGGCGTCGGTACCTTCGCCTATAATGGTTTGCCGCTTGCCAGTCCGGCAGCTCAGCCGATACTGGTGGCGGCCAAGTAAGCGCAGCGGATCGTTTTCGGAAAAATTGCCGATAAGGACTCTGCATGTTTGCAATCACTGGTTCCGCGGCCATCATAGCGGCCATGCTGTTCGGTAGTTCGGCGCAGGCACAGGTGCAGGTGCAGCCGCCGCAGACGTCGTTCCGTTCCCTCTTCAAAGCTCCAGATCCGCGCGGCGAGTTCGTGCGGCAGTGCGCGCCCCATATGATCGGCCGCTGGGCGCACCCCGAGAGCGTTTGCAGTTGCCTGCACGACTATGCGGCCGCGACCGTCGAAGATGCCGATCTGCGCGAAGCCCTGCTGCGCGGCATCAGCGAGACCGGCGTGCCGACGATCGAGTCGGCCTGGGTGCCGGCGTCCAAGCAGTCCGAGATCGGTCCGACCTTCACCAAGATCGCCAAGCCGACGCTGCAATGCATGTTCGAGCCGGCGACGAACCAGTAGACGCGGCCTACCAACCGCGGCCTCAATCTTCGGAGCGATGCTGGCGTCCGTCAGGGATACATCCCGACGGCGCGCACTATTTCGCTACTCCAAAGAACAGGTTGGGGAAGTAAAGCGCAATCTCGGGGAAGATAATCAGGATCAGTACGCCGAGGAACGTCACGAGCACGTAGGGTATTACCGACCAGTAGATATCGCTCATCGTCACTTCGGGCGGCGCCACTGCCTTCAGGTAGAATAGGTTGAATCCGAACGGTGGCGTCATGTAGCCGATCTCCATCATGATGATGAAGATCACTCCGAACCAGATTGGATCCCATCCATAAGACTGCACCACGGGCAGGAAGACGGGCAGGGTAATCAACATAATGCCGACCGGGTCGAGGACCATGCCGAGCAGCAGCAGCACGAAGAGCATGAAAGCAAGCGCACCCCACTGACCGCCGGGAATTAACGACATCAAGTGGTTCATCAGTTCGTTCGCGCCGAGCGTGGTGTAGGCGGTGGAGAAGGCGTGCGCTGCGAACAGGATCCACATGATCAAGGCGGTCAGTCGCAAGGTCTGCATCGCCGCGTCTGAAAGCACCGCCATCGAAAGCTTTCGATGGACCGCCGAAGCGACAAGCGCGCCGAACACGCCCAGTGCGGCAGCCTCCGTCGGCGTCGCGAAGCCGCCAAAGATCGCACCCAGCACCAGAAAGACGATGAAGAGCGGCAGGAACACCGCCTTGAGAGAACTCAACTTCAGGGCCCAGTCGCCCCGTTCTTCGACGGGAAGTGCCGGCGCGAGCGACGGCTGCAGCCACGCGCGCACGAAGATATAGATCGAGACCAGGACGAACAGCAGGATGCCGGGGCCGATGCCCGATGCGAACAGTCTTCCGACGGAGACTTCCGTCAGCAGCGCATACAGAACCATGAGGATCGATGGCGGGATCAGGATACCCCAACCGCCGCCGCAGTTGATTGCGCCGACCGCCAGCCGCTTGTCGTAACCGCGCTCGAGCATTCGCGGCAACGCGATCGTACCCATCGTCACGACTGCGGCGCCGCTAATCCCGCTCATCGCCGCGAAGATTGCGCAGATCGCGACAGTTCCGATCGCGAGCCCGCCGCGAATGGCGCCAAACCATACGTGCATCATCCGGTACAGGTCTTGCGCGACGCCGGATTTCTCGAGCAGCATCGCCATATACACATACATCGGAATGGCGATCAGCGTGAAGCTGGTCATCGAGTCCCAGAACTTGGACGCGACCAGATAGAATCCCACCGGACCCATCGTGAAGTAGAGAAAGACGACCGAGATGCCGCCGAGCGTGAAAACGAGCGGTGTGCCGATGAACAGAAAGAAGAGCAGCGAGCCGAAGAACAGGATGGTGAGGATTTCGACAGACACGATGGATGGCCCGATCAATGAGAGGATTCGTTGGCAGCCTGCTTGCCAAACGTGTCAGGATCGTTCTCCAGTCCCATGACCGTGCGAACGTCCGAGGCGATCCGCACGAAACCTTGCAGCAGCAATAGGACGCCGGCGATCGGGATCGCCAGCTTGACCGGCCAGATATGCGGATTCCAGATGCTGGAAGAGGTCTCCAGCTTGGCCGCGGACTCCCAGGCCATATCGGTGCCCTGCCATATCAGCACGGCGAGAAAGATGAAGAACAGAAAAGAGGTCGCGAGATCTACTTTCGCCTTCGTCTGTCTGCTGAAACGCCCATAGATGATGTCGACGTTGACATGCGCGCGCTCCACGAGGAGATAGCCGCCGGCGATCACCGCATAGACGCCGAAGATCAGTTGCGCGAACTCGGCGGTCCAGATGGCCGCACTGCCAACCACGTACCGCATGATCACGTCGGCCATCAGCAGCAAGAATATCGGCGCGATCAGCCACGCGGCGATATGGGCGATCCCCACATTCAGCCGCGTGATCGCCCTGGCGAGATTCATCATCCTGGTCATCCGTTCTTCAACGACACAGGGAGGTCAATGCCTTCCTCGCCGCGTGCAACGCTCGAAATGTGGAAGGCTGCGCCGGCCGGCGTCTCCGGCCGACGCAAACCGTGTCTTCAAACGTAGCCGAGATCGCTCATCAGCTTCGTAAGGACCTCGCCACCCTTGTTGGCGACGTCGCCCTTCGAGGTTTCCTTCTTGAGGATTTCCTTGGAGGCTGCGGCGAACTTCTTCAGGACATCGTCAGGGAAGCGGACGACTTCAACATCCATCTTGGCCTTGCCGGTGGTCAAGGCGACGGCTTCCTGATGCAGGTACTCGACCGAACGGCGGAAATAGCGCTCTTCGACCAAAGAGAGGAACTGCAGCCGCAAGTCGGCCGGAAGCTTTTCCAGTGCGGCAACATTCACGATGTAGGCGTCGTTGGCGAAACCGAGCGCCGGCTTCATGTGAAACTTTGCGACTTCCCAGAACTTCATCGATAGCGCACCGATCGCCGCGCCCCAATGGGCACCATCGACGACGCCGGTCGAGATCGCCTGATAGATCTCGGGGCCGGCAATCTGCTGCGGCGACGAGC
>DAIMKE010000948.1:0-3334 GCA_036721875.1 Bradyrhizobium sp.
GTGTGCGAACCGACCGAATGACCGGCCGCCATCACCTGCCTCAGAATTTCGGGATAGTAGGTGGCATGCTTGCCGATCGGGAAGAAGATGCCGGTGGTGCATTCATCCGCGAGCGTCTTCAGCACGGCGGGCGTGTTCACCGGCCATGGGCCGTCGTCGAACGTCAGCACCACTTCCTTGTCGCGCAGGAAGTCGAGCTCCTTGAAATGCTCGAAGCCGAAGCCGGGGCCGCCGGTGGTGTCGATCTCCACGGTGCGGCCGATGCCGAGTGCGTCGGGATTGTTGCAGGGCGGACGGGTCCGGGCGGGCGCCGCCGGCGGGGCCGGGGCGGGGACAGCGGCCGGAGCGGCCTGTGGCGCCGCCGTGGCGCCTTTGGTGGGTGGTGACTGCGACCACGCCGTGCTCGATGCCAACAGCGAAACCGCGCCTGCAAAGATCATCCCTGCCGCAATACGCATCTTGTTTTCCCCGAATTTTGATCCCGCTCCCGGTCGTGGCCGCACCATCGTCCGGTCTGCCTCCAAGCCCCTGATTCATAGTACCCTAGTTGGAGCGCGCGCGCCAAGGCAACGACTGCCGTCGCATCCCGGCGGATTTGCTGGCGAGCCGGTTAATCGGCAGATGTGTCGTTTATGACGCGCTTCCGCTGCGCGCTCTATCCGCTGCGCTCGGAGACGGTCTGTGCCAGCGCCCGCGCGACAGCTGTCTTGACCCTTGTATCCTCCGGTGCGACCGATTCCGGGAATACGTCGGCGATGTAGCCGTCCCGCCCGATCAGGTATTTGTGGAAGTTCCACCTGGGAACATCCTTCGGCCGCGCCTCGGCTGCCCATTTGTAGAACGGATGCGCGTTCGGCCCCTTTACCACCGCCTTGGCCGCGATCGGAAAGGTGACGTGATGACTCTGCGCGGTCGCGGTGATTTCGGTCGCCCCGCCTGGCTCCTGACCGCCGAAATCGTTGGAGGGGATACCGACGATCATCAGGTCGCGGCCTTTGAACTCGGTCCACAATTGCTGCAGGCCGCCATATTGCGGCGTGAAGCCACAGAGCGAGGCGGTATTGACGATCAGGATCGGACGGCCGGCGAATTCGGCGAGCCTGATATCGCCGCCGGCCAGTCCCGGGAACGAAAACGCGTAGGCGGTGATGCGGCTCATGCCGGCCTGGGCCAGGGCGCGCCTGCTGCCGATGATCCCCGGCGCGGCGGCGAGTGCCGCCATCATCATGGTTCTGCGGTCGATCATGAAAGCCTCAGCGAAGTTGTTCGCCAAAGCATATCGCAATGCGCCATCAGCCGCCGCTCAACAAGCCGTTATGGTGATTAACGCAGCGGGACGATGAAATCGGTGCCTTCGCCGGTTTCGCCGCCCTGGGCGATGCCGAGATCCGACACCACGATCGAGCTGCCGGTGATCAGCAGCTCGGCAATGCGCGTCATCGCATCCTGCGGGATGCTGATACGGTCCAGCGCCTCGGCCGGGCTGTTCGGTTGCGACAGCGGCCTTGTCTCGGTGAGCACGCCGCCGGCGATCTTGCGGCGCGCAGCGCGCTCCTCCTCGTCGGCCCGTGCCGCGTTGCGGGCCGGCAGCGAGACCACGGACCAGCGCAACAGGTTGGGATCGCTCTTGTCGGCTTCAGCGGTGAACACATGCGTGCCCATCGGCCGGTCGCCGGGTGCGATCGTCACGGACACGCTGAACTGCGGCTTGAAGTTCTCGCGAACGTATAGTTTCGAATCCTTGCGGCTGACGAATACCGCGATCTGGCCCGGACGGCGTGGCGGTTCGGGCTTTGTGGCGACCGCCTTCTCGGTGCCGGGCAGGCGCGCGGGGTCCTTCTTCACGTCGGGGGCAGCGGCCGGCGTGGTAGCGACGGTGTCAGATTTTGCGGCAGGGATGACGTCGGATGCCTTGGTCTCGGGAGCCTTGGTCTCGGGAGCCTTGGTTTCCTCGACCTTTGGCGCCTCTGCTTTTGCAGCTTCCGCTGCGGGAGTTTCGGTCTTCATCGCGGCGGCTTCATCCGCCTTGGCGGTCTCGCCTTTGTCGGCCTCAGCCTTGACCGGCTCGGATGCCGGCGCTTGCGCGGTGGCGTCTGCGACGGACGCCCTCGCATCGGACATGATCACCTGGCCGCCAGACGCCGGCATCGCGCTGGTCGCATCTGCGGTGTGCGCTTGTGCGCGCGCGTGCCCGATGGTCGATCGGAGATCAAGGCTCGCTTGTGCATTCATGGTCTTGGCCACGTCGCCTGCGTCCGCTCCCTTGTCGCCCTTGATCGCCGGCGCATCCGATTTCGGATCGTCGGCAATCAGCGGCTGCGGCACCACCTTCTGTGCCACCAGCAACGGATGCGAGAAGTTGGCAGGCGTGATCGCGCCGGGCGTGATGATGACGCGCGCGCCCATCCTGGTCCAGCTCCACATCTTCACGGCAAACGCCGTCGGCATGCGGATGCAGCCGTGCGACGCCGGATAGCCCGGCAGCACACCGGCGTGCAGGGCGATGCCCGACCAGGTGAGGCGCTGCATGTAAGGCATCGGAGCGCCGCTATAGATGTTGGAGCGGTGCATCTTGTTCTTCTGAATGATGCTGAACACGCCCATCGGGGTCGAATGCCCCTTCATTCCTGTCGAGATCGGGCTTTCGGCGAACAAGCCGTTGCTGTCGTAGACGCGCATCTTTTGCTGCTCGATCGAGACGGCAATGATCAGCGGCCCGTGCGGCTTGGCGCTGGTGTCCTTGCGCGCGGCCTCGTTCTTGGCGGCCGGCTTGCGGGCCTTTGGCTTGCGCGGCTGTGGCGCAAGCATCGGCCGGTAATAGCCGGGATCGTTATCCTGCCAGTAGAACAGCGCGGCATCCGCCTGCGGCGCGAAGGCGATGGTGCAGGCGCCCGTCAGGATCGCGGCCTGCCAAAAACGCCAGCCTGGAAGGTTTGCGCCCGCGATACCCGCACTGAAAAAACGCTGCCCGCTCACGCGCATATTCCTAATTCCAGATTCTCGTTTGTTGTCGCAGACGAGAAGCGCGTTCACCAGCGTAGGCCTTATAATTTCAGCGCTTTTCGCCCTGATCGTAGCAAAAAAGCCTCACATTCCGTTAAAAGCCGCCTGCTCAATCTGGCGCCATCCATGTGGCGGTACTGCGGTCTTCCGGCCTTCCTGCGGCGCTTTCTTTCACTACATAGGCGGGGAGTCCTTCAGCGGAGAAATCAATGACATCCAAGGCCATCGTTAAGTGCGACAACAAGTGGGGAATGCTGGCCTTGGTGATACTGGTGCTGACGCTGTGGCAGGCCGGCCCGGCTTCGGCTGCCGCTGAGCCTGACCTGATTTT
>DAIMKE010000949.1:0-3332 GCA_036721875.1 Bradyrhizobium sp.
GGCCCGGACAAGCCCGGCTCGATCGGCCTGATGCTGCCCGGTATCGAGCTCGACGTCGTCGCGCTCGACGATTCCCGGCGCGTGCTGCCGCCGGGCGAAGTCGGCGAGATCCGCATCAAGGGTCCGAACGTCACCAACGGTTACTGGAATAGGCCGGAAGGATCCGCGGATGCCTTCGTCGACGGCCGCTTCCTCACCGGCGACATCGGCTATGTCGATACCGACGGCTATTTCTTCCTGGTCGATCGCAAGAAGGACATGATCATCTCCGGCGGCTTCAACGTCTATCCGCAGATGATCGAGCAGGCGATCTACACCCATCCTTCGGTGCAGGAGGTGATCGTGATCGGCATTCCGGACGATTACCGCGGCGAGGCGGCCAAGGCCTTCGTCAAGCTGCGCGATGGCGCAACTTCCTTCACGCTGGAGGAGTTGCGGGCCTTCCTCACCGGCAAGCTCGGCAAGCACGAACTGCCGGCCGCGCTCGATTTCGTCGACGAACTGCCGCGCACGCCGGTCGGCAAGCTCTCGCGCCACGAACTTCGTATGCAGCAATCGCCGCAACAAGGCGCTTCACAGCAAGCATTAACGGGAGGTCGATCCTAACTCCACCGTCGTCCCGGCCTCGAGCCGGGACCCATACGCCGCGGCCTGGCGTGACGGCACTCTGTTAGACGGCTTTCGCAACACGAAGGCCGGTGGTTATGGGTCCCGGCTCAAGGCCGGGACGACGAAATTGAGAGATCGCGTTACTATCGTAATCAGGAATTGAACTCGCTCACAGGAGGATCCGATGGATCTCGCTTTCAGCAAGGAAGAAATGGCGTTTCGTGAGGAGGTGCGGGCCTTCTTCAGGGACAACGTGCCGCCGGAAACGCGGCGCAAGATGGTCGAGGGCCGTCACCTCTCCAAGGACGAGATGGTCGCCTGGTGGCGCATCCTGAACAAGAAGGGCTGGGGCGTTTCGCACTGGCCGAAGGAATATGGCGGCACCGGATGGAGCTCGGTGCAGCACTACATCTTCAACGAGGAACTGCAGATGCACCCGGCGCCGGCGCCGCTCGCCTTCGGCGTCAGCATGGTCGGGCCCGTCATCTACACCTTCGGCAACGAGAAGCAGAAGAAGCAGTATCTGCCGCGTATCGCCAGTGTCGACGACTGGTGGTGCCAGGGCTTCTCGGAGCCGGGCTCCGGATCGGACCTCGCCTCGCTCAAGACCAAGGCCGAGCGCAAGGGCGACAAGTACATCATCAACGGCCAGAAGACCTGGACCACGCTGGCGCAGCACGCGGACATGATCTTCTGCCTGTGCCGCACCGACAACAATGCGAAGAAGCAGATGGGCATCTCCTTCATCGTGTTCGACATGAAGTCGAAGGGCGTCACCGTGCGCCCGATCGAGACCATCGACGGCGGCCGCGAGGTCAACGAGGTGTTCTTCGACGACGTCGAGGTGCCGGTCGAGAATCTGATCGGGGAGGAGAACAAGGGCTGGGATTACGCCAAATTCCTTCTCGGCAACGAGCGTACCGGCATTGCCCGCGTCGGCGTCTCCAAGGAGCGGCTGCGCCGCATCAAGGACCTCGCTTCCAAGGTCGAGTCGAACGGCAAGCCGATCATCCAGGACCAGGGCTTCCGCGAGAAGCTCGCGGCCTGCGAGATCGAGCTGAAGGCGCTCGAACTCACGCAGTTGCGCGTCGTCGCCGACGAGGGCAAGCACGGCAAGGGCAAGCCCAATCCGGCCTCCTCGGTGCTGAAGATCAAGGGTTCGGAAATCCAGCAGACCACCACCGAACTGCTGATGGAAGTGATCGGCCCGTTTGCCGCGCCCTACGACGAGCACGGCGACGACGGCTCCAACGAGACCATGGACTGGACCGCCCAGATCGCGCCGAGCTACTTCAACAACCGCAAGGTTTCGATCTACGGCGGCTCCAACGAGATCCAGCGCAATATCATCACCAAGGCGGTGCTGGGGCTTTAAGAGGCTCGGCGAACAACACGGGTGTCGTCCCCCGCGAAGGCGGGGGACCCAGTACGCCGGGGCGGTCGTGGCTCACGACGGGCCAGTGATTACTGGATCCCCGCCTCCGCGGGGATGACGAGCGAAAATGGGGCGAGGATGCCCGGGCATGCATAAAATTGGTTAGCCGGAGAGAGTAAAGAACATGGATTTTGATCTGTCAGAGGAGCAGCGCCTTCTCAAGGAAAGCATCGACGGTCTCCTGACCGACTCCTACGATTTCGATGCGCGCAAGAAGTACCAGAAGGAGAAGGGCGGCTGGAGCAAGGCCGTCTGGGGCAAGCTTGCCGAGCAGGGCCTGCTCGGACTTCCCTTCGCGGAGGCCGATGGAGGCTTCGGCGCCGGCGCGGTCGAAACCATGATCGTGATGGAAGCGCTCGGCAAGGCGCTGGTGCTGGAGCCTTATCTGGCAACGGTGGTGATCGGCGGCGGCTTCCTGCGCCACGGCGGCTCGGCCGAGCAGAAGGCTGCATATATTCCCGGCATCATCGACGGCAGCAAGACCTTTGCCTTCGCGCAGCTGGAAAAGAACTCGCGCTACGATCTCGCCGATGTCTCGACCACCGCCAAGAAGAAGGGCGACGGCTGGGTCATCGACGGCGAGAAGTTCGTGGCGCTGAACGGCGAGAACGCCGACACCCTGATCGTGACCGCGCGCACCAAGGGCGCGCAGCGCGACAAGAGCGGCATCGGCGTGTTCCTGGTCCCCGCGAACGCCAAGGGCGTCACCCGCAAGGGCTATCCGACCCAGGACGGCCTGCACGCCGCCGACATCACGCTGACCGGCGTCGAGGTCGGCGCGGATGCTGCGATCGGCGATCCCGAAAACGCTCTGCCGCTGATCGAGCGCGTGGTCGACGAGGCCCGCACCGCGATGTGCGCGGAAGCGGTCGGTGCGATGGATGAATCGCTGAAGACCACGGTCGAGTATCTCAAGACCCGCAAGCAGTTCGGGGTTGCGATCGGCACGTTCCAGACCCTGCAGCACCGCGCCGCCGACATGTTCGTCGCGCTCGAACAGGCCCGCAGCATGTCGATGTTCGCGACCATGGCGGCCGACTTCGAGAGCGCCACCGACCGCGCCACGGCGGTGGCCGCCGCCAAGGTGCAGATCGGCAAATCCGGCAAGTTCATCGGCCAGCAGTCGATCCAGCTCCACGGCGGCATCGGCATGACCCAGGAAGCCAAGATCGGCCACTACTTCAAGCGGCTGACCATGATCGAGAACACCTTTGGCGACACCGACTATCACCTCCGCCGCGTCACCGACGCGGGCGGGCTGGTGTGAGGCAAGCTGACTGTCATCCCC
>DAIMKE010000950.1:0-3332 GCA_036721875.1 Bradyrhizobium sp.
GAAAACCGTGCTCGCCGGCCGGATCGTAAACAAAATCCGGCCTTCTTTTTTTCAAGTCAGCTTCAGGCGGGGAAGGATCGAGCTCGATCTCTTGCATGCTAGCACGCCAATAAAATCCCAAGCGCTCCATGACAAGGTCCGCAACTGCCATTCCCACCTTTGCAGCCAACGACGTCAGATCCTCATCCGGGAGAATATCGATCCTTGTCGTGATCGAAAACTCGACATTCTGAGCATTCACGTAGAGATTTAATCGCTCGGCGTGGAAACTCCCATTCGCGCGAGCGAGCCACTTTCTTTCCTCTTCAGGAAGATTTGGAACTGCTGATTGGATAGCCGTCGTGCGAATGATTGATAGCGTCAGATCTTTCCGCTTGAAGATAAGCGGACTTGCATAGGCCAGAACGCCTCCCTGGTGCTCTAGAGGATGAGTGACCTTGACGGTTTGTAAGCCGGTGATCTGTTTGG
Organism: Bradyrhizobium sp.; assembly: GCA_036721875.1. Taxonomy (GTDB): domain Bacteria; phylum Pseudomonadota; class Alphaproteobacteria; order Rhizobiales; family Xanthobacteraceae; genus Bradyrhizobium. The sequence goes on from DAIMKE010000950.1 coordinate 469, forward strand.
TGACAGGTTTCCAATTCATTGATGCACCCTAATCGGTCACATTAAGTTATAATGTCATCGAGCCCCTCACCCGGCACGTTTCACGGGTCGATTTCCAACTCTTCGAGAGGCACTTATGTTCTGGGTTGCTGGGGCGCGCCCCGTCTATCCGGCGGCTTTCTTCAGACTGCAATCTTTAAATTAGAAAATGGCCTCCTACACCGAATGGCGCGATTTCCCTTTGGCCAGTCTACCAAACAACCAATTCGTGCTTCAAGCAAACTTACACGTAATTGTTTAGCCCATTCCGAGGCCGCGGACGACGCCGGTGGGGTATTGGAATGGGGGAGGATCTGACAAGCTCTGCCGAAATTCCGAAAGCGATCACCGGCGTAGATGGCGGGCAATACTACGCGTCGCGCCTTGTTCGCCGCTTTTTTTGGCATCGCTTACCGATGTTCGAGCAGTTCAAGATCGGTTACGGTGCGTCACATGCCGAGGAGCGTCTCGGCATATTGCGATGAGATGGTCAATCTCGATGCGGGACCAGCATTCGACCGTTCTTTGCGCGCCATTGATCAGTTTTTTCTTAACTCCGGTCCTCATAGAGCGGATTGGAAGGAGTACTTGGAAAAGCAATTCCGGCTCAAATCTTCGATGGGAGACGCAACAACAAATCTATTTCGACGTGATCGCTGCAAGGCTTGATATCGTTTTGCTTGACGCGGTCGAACGACGACTTCTTGTTTGTGCTAACAAGCAGGGACGGCCATCCGGTGAGCGATCCTCCTCTCCTAAGCGTTTCGCCGCCGCACCAGTTTCGCACCAGAAACGACGCCAACGAAACACAACAAACGTCGTCAAACACGAACGAAAATGCAGCAAAATCAACGAAACTGGTTAATATCCCGCCGTTCATAACGGTCTGGTTGCAGGTTCGAGTCCTGCCGGGCCCACCAATAAAACAAAGTGTTTCCTAGATTTTCGCAGCGCGTATCAGCACCACCGCACCAGAAACCGCACCAGACATGTGCTTTTGTTCGCCGATCGGTTGGCCAGCTTCGTCCGGACCTGAGGCATAAACAAGCAACTCGGTCGGAGCCGGAGATTGGTTGACGGAAGTGAATGGCTCCTTCTTTTCCCGTTGATCAGGATTAGGCGCTGTCGGAAAGATGCTCGTCCGCACTCTGCCTCAAGATGCGGTTCGCCGCTGCGTTGCGTAGGGGAGAATCCCAGACTACGCCCTTCTCCGACGGCGCCGTGAGCAGGATCGTCGTGCACGGAAGGCCGGCCGCGTCGAACTTGCGTGCAATGAAGTCGCTTTCTGCCCGATCATGGCTCGACATGATCAGCTGGTATCCTTCTAGCTCTACCATGTTTCGCATGACATCAACAAATGCGGCTGTATGGATGATGTCGTTATGTTGGAGCGGATCATCGAGGAGCAACGCACGCCAAGTTGACCACGGATAGGCAGTGCTAGCTGCACACAGGATGCTGAAACCGTTGGCGGCAAGCTGGCCCTCACTTAACACCAACTGCGGCGGCAAGTCCTTTTGAGTCTCGATGGCATGCTCGACCCGATCGCGATACCGTAGCGCCATGCCGAAGCTGGTTGCGTCGATGCGGGTGTCGGCTTTGAATTGTATCGTTTCGCCCGGCGTGCTCAGCAACGCTTCGTTGAAATCATCAATGACAACGTTGAGCGGATCCAGCACCCGACTGGCAAAGTCATCTGCCTCAGTTTTGAGTTCCTCGCTATAACGACCGACGGCGAGGCGCGTCGCGGTGGTTAACTTCACCGCGTCACGCGCGGCGTCCGCCCTCGCCTGCAGCCCGGCAAGATAAGCCGCCGGATCGGCCACGCTACTTTCGCCTCCGGCTTGACGCATCACTTCCGCTACCTGGACAATCTCCGCATTCAATAGGGTGTTCTCGTTGTCTCGAGCAAGGACGATTTGGCGCTCGCTCAGCACGCGGAATTCATCGAGTAGATCGGCAAGCGTGGCCCTCGCCTTGTCCAAAACTGCTTGGCTCGGTTGCCCGTCGAGCCCAGCTCGCGTCCAGCGCGCTACCATTTCACGGGCCGTTACCTCGGCGGCGTTACGCGAGGACTTCGCTGCGGCAAGTTCCCGCTCTGCCCTGGAGAGCTCCGCACGTAATCCTGCGAGCGCTGTCTTGGTCGCGGCGGCAGCAGTAATTAGCCGCGCAAGCTGGGCACGTGCGATTTCAAGCTCCTGCCGCCGGTTAGTCAGGCGCTGGTTGACACGTTCGAGCGAACTCTCTGCCCACCCCCGCGCTGCGATCCGGTCAACGCAGGCTTTGTCTTCGGCACGGAAGGCATCGAGCCGACCCTGCGCTTGGCTTTCGCGCATGATCAGGTCCTCGAGTTCGGTCGCAAGCGTCTCACATTGCTGGGCGGATTGAGCGGCGAGCGCGGCCAGCGGCTCAAGCTCTTTCACTGCGTCAGCGAGGGCCGCTGTCGCGTTGCGAGCCTGCGCATGCGCCATCGCATGCAGATCATCCGAATCATCGGCTCCAAGAACCCGGGCCAATGCCGCTTTTGCGTCGGTGAGAGCATTTGCCGCCGCGCCGGCGTCGCGCTCGCACTGTACCGGCGCATCGACGACAGACTGGCGCGCGGCTATCAACGACGCGAGCTGGACATTGCGCGCGCGCAGGCGCTCCAGTTTCTCGTCGGCATCAGCCAGTCGTCTGTCGCTCGTCGAAGCCGCCGTCTCGACGAGCGACTTCAGTACTCCGGGCGCGAAGGGGGTGCGGCAGACAGGGCAGTCGGTGTCATCCTCGTGGATATGGCTCGCTAGCCCGGCGAGAGCCTCACTGATCGCGCTCGCATGACGGACCGCCTCGGCACGGGCTTGGAC
>DAIMKE010000951.1:0-3325 GCA_036721875.1 Bradyrhizobium sp.
TCTGGAAACCAGCATCAAAACAGCCCCGACCTGCAGCAGATTTGAGTCAGACCCAAGATTGGACGCCGATCGGGGGGCAATATTGGGTGCCGTTTGACACCGCGCCGTGCGACAGTCTGACGTCGTGACCAGTCGAATCGGCAGCGGGCAGGCGGCGGTCGGGATCGCCATGCAGCAGGATCGCGCCGTCTTCGAGCGAGAACCGCGTTGGCTGGATATTGTGAACGCTCGGAGCGAGCCGCGCCTGTGCCACCAGCTTGCGGAGCAGGTCGAGATCGACGGCTATCATGGCGTGGCCCGCAATGGCTTGGCGAAGAGGTGCAGGCGGTGGAGCGGAGTTGCGCCGAGCTTTTCCATCTGCCGCAGGCTCGCGCCGTTGACGTCGGCGATCCAGGTTGTGCCAAGCCGATCGTAGCCGGCTGCTTTCAGCGCGCTCGCGACCCTGAAAAGCATCGCGCCGTTGAGGCCTCGCCCGTGCATCTCGCGGGCGACCGACTGGTAGATAAGCACAGCGCGGCGGGGGCGCAGCCTCGCCTTAAGGAATTCCCAGGCGAAGCGAAGGCCCATGCGTCCGCGCGATGCTCTCACCATCGGGTTCAGGTCGGGGATCACCAGGATCACGCCGACGGGCCGGCCTCGGTGATGCAGCACGCAGGAAATGCGCCTGTCGACGACCCACATCATGTCGCCGGCCTGGAACCGATATTCCGCCTCGCTGACTGGCACGAACATCGGGTTGTCAAAGAAGCCGTCGTTTAGCACGGCGCGCGCATCGGCGAGCCGCGCCTTGAAGCTGGCGCGGTCGATCTTCTTCCAGGCAAACTCCGGATCGGCCAGCACGGCGCGCTGGGCCGGGCCGAGCAGCACGGCGGGATCCAGCCGAGTCAGATCGGTTTCGAAGGTCGTCATCGGGAAGAATGGCTGGTAGCCATGCGCTTCGAGCAGCGCCGCGACGTGGGGCGGGCTATAGACCATGTCGGTATAGGGCCGGCCGTCGAAGCCCTCGGTCAAGACGCCAGCCTGCTGCATCGCGGTCAGGTTAAAATTGCCGGCGATCTCGCTCATCCCCGCCGCCCGACCCCAATCCTCGGCGGCGGCGAGTAGGGCGCCGGCGACCTCGCCATCGTCGATGCAGTCGAACAAGCCGAACTGCGCCCGCTGCGTGCCATGGCGCGCATTCGAGGCGTCATGGATGCTGGCGACAATGCGTCCGACCGGCCGGCCGTCACGCCAGGCCACGAACAGCTCCAGCCGGCCATGGCCTTCCCTCACGAAGGGATTACGCACCGGATCGAGCATCCGGTCGAAATCGCTCCACATTGGCGGCACGTAAAGCGAGACCGGCCCATAGGCGTGCCCTGTGACGGAGAAGGCGGCGCGGCGGTCTCCACGCGTGATCGCGATCATATATCTGCCTTCGGCGCCGCGTTGAGCAGCCGCCCAGCCAGCAACAGGGCTGTCTCCGCGGCCCTGTCGGCCAGGATCAGCGGAACGCGAAGCGCGATCAAGTCCAGCGGCGCGTGATCGACAACGATCAGATGGCTTGCCCCATGGCAAGCGAACAGAGCCTGCAGCCGCTCGGCCACAGCGTCCTCGCGATCGCGGCCCCAGGGATGGTCGGCGCGACGCAGCACCAACACGCCCGCAAAATGGTCGCGCAGCAGGTCGGGATCGAAATCGATCAGCGCCGCCTCGTCCAGGCGAACCGCGTCATCGAACAGTGGCGTCCGCATAACCTCCGCGATCATCTGTTGATGCGAGATCGAGCGCCGATTGGCTATGGTGCTCAGTACCCCCGGCTCCCCCGCCGAGAGCCAGGCGCGGGCCGCCTCAACGACGAGGCCGATCGTCAAGACGCCGGTCAGCGCCACGACGACGAGGCGAACGGTGTCCGCAGTAACAGCGTCCGGCCAGAGAGCAGCGAAAGCAAGCCCGAGCAAAACGCCTGTGCCGATCCGCAGGCCGATCAGGATGGTGTGGCTTCTGCGCGTTCCGCTCGCCGCATCTGCCACCAGGGCGAAGGTGACGACGATCAGAGCGCCGAGCGCGCCGGCGCGCACTGGAACCTGTGGCCAGAGTTCTCTGAAATCCGTGATGATAAACGGCAGCAGGATGAAGGCGGCGATGCACAAGCGCCTGATGGCAATGGCTTCGCCGGCGCTTAGCGTCCCAGCTGGATATGTCAGCAGGAGCACGCCGCAGGCCGCGACTATCCCGACCTGGAAAAGGGCGAGCGCGATATCGACCGGCGTCGCCGGAAGCAGCAGAGCGAGCACGGCCAGTGCGAGCGAGCCCGTCAGCGTCACGAGCTTCAGCGCGCGCGGCGCATGACGTCGCAGGACGCCCTCGACAACAATTAGGACGCCGAGCGGGATCAGGGCGGCACAGGCGACGGCGATGCGGCCGAGCAAGGCGCTCTCGGTCGACCAGGCCAGGGCCCGCATCAGAAAGACGAACGCGATCAGGCCGAGCGCGACGCTGAAGCGCTGCGTCAGCTCGCCGCGCGGGTCGCGCGCCCGGAAGATCAGGACGGCGACGGCAAGCCCGGCTGCGCCACAGAAATTCACGATCGAATCGGCCAACAGCGCCAGGTCCATCAGGGCTGGACCATGCGCTTCAGCGCCCGGCGCACTAGCGGCCGCAGCAGCGCCGCCAGCGGCGCGGGCACAGGGCGCTCGACTTTGGCGGCATAGGGATTGAAGAACCAGCCCCGACAATCGGTGCGAGAGGGCTTGGCCAGGATCAGCGCGACCGCCTCGTAGGCCATCAGCATGCCGGTGGTGATCACCATCGGCGCAAAAGACATCCGGCTGCGGCGGCCGGCCGCGACCTCGGCGGCCACCGCGAGGTCGACATGCCTGCGCGAGGAAGAATGCAGCATGACGTATTCGATTTCGGCAAGCATGCATGCGCGCCTGTCAGCTTCATCGATGGTGCGCCAATCTTTGCCTTGTGTGGGATAGTCGAGCCTGGCCTCCGGGCGCGGATCGCCCGGCTTCACGACGATCACCGAAGGCAATGGCGACATATAGGCGTCGATCACGGTCGCGTCGGCGGCTCTGGCCGTGCGGTAGAGATGGATGCCGGCCGGTATGTCGTCCATGCCGTTGACGATCACCTTGCAAACTCCAGCGATCTCCACCAAACGCTCGCTCCATTCTGAGCCCAGGACTTGGATTTCGATCTCGGGATTGATCGCGCGGGCTGCCGCGGCCGCGCTTTCGGCCTTGCCAAACCCGATGGTGGCCGCATTAGCGAAAACCTGCCGGTTCAGGTTCGAGACCTCAAAGACGTCGATGTCGGCGATAACGAAGCGACCCACGCC
>DAIMKE010000952.1:0-3317 GCA_036721875.1 Bradyrhizobium sp.
CTCCAGCAGCACATAGAACGGATGATGGGTCGGCAGCGGGCCAACCACGCCCTTCACGCGTTCGATGGTCTGGCGGTAGTAGGCGTTCCACATGACCTCGAACGCGGTCAACTCACCGCCGAGCGACGTTCGCGCCAGCTTGAGAAAGGCTATGACCTGCCCGAAGGAGGGGAGCGCGCAAAGCGCCACCTGGCGTTCAGCCGGCGCCGGAAATATCCGAAGTGCTGCGCGGGTCACCACGCCCAGAATGCCTTCGGTGCCGATATACAGATGCTTCAGATCGATGCCGGTGTTGTTCTTGATGTATTTGCGCAGGCCCTTGAGCACCGTGCCGTCGGGGGTGACGACTTCGAGGCCGAGGATCAGGTCGCGCGTCATTCCGTAGCGGATCACGCGATTGCCGCCGGCATTGGTCGAGATGTTGCCGCCGATGGTGCAACTGCCGCGCGCGCCGAGATCGAGCGGAAACATCATGCCGTCCTGCTCGACCCGTTCCTGCAGCTTCTGCAGTGGCGTGCCGGCCTGCGCGATCGCGACGCCGCCCGAGACATCGACTTCCTCGATCGCGTTCATGCGCTCCATCGACAGCACGATTTCGTCCGCATTCGGCAGCGTGGCGCGCACCAGGCCGGTCATGCCGCCCTGGGTCGTGACCGGCACGCCGTGACGGTGGCAGAGCCGGAGCAGGGCCGATACTTCTTCGGTCGTTCTCGGGCGGACGACCGCGCGGGGCTTGGGGACCGGAATGCCGGCCATGTCGTGATGATAGCGCGCGTCGATCTCGTCGCCGCACAGGATCGAGCCCTTGTCCAGTGTGCTGCGCAATTCGTCGATGAAGCCGTCGGGCATGCCCCTACCTTCTTTCTTGAGGAGTTGGGCCAAAGCATTACATCCGCTCAGCCCGGGATCAAACCCGGTCCGGCCGCCATTGTGAGGATTTCCTTCAGGAAACGCATGCGCGGGCGCGCATTCGGCGAAGAGGTGGCCGGTGCTCGCCATCAAACCGTGTGCGGGGCTTTCTTGAAGCCCGGCGTCGTGACCATCGGCGGGGTAAGGCTGGGGCTGATGGCGGGGCTAGCGTGCCGCTCGGGCTCGACCGAGGTGATCTGGTTGCAGGCGCTGCACTTGTACACGTAGAGGAGGGGGCGCAGTCCGATGGGGGGCAGTTTTCCAAGCCTCGCCGTGCCCGCACCGCAGCTCTCGCAGCGCGGAGGAAAACCGGCTTCTGAAGGCTCTGCGGGCATTGCGCACTATCGTTAAAGCAACAAATGACTCATCGGTAATGTTGGCGGCCGATTGCATCCTAATCGTGGACAAAAACTCCGTAAGACTACGAGGTCGTGCCGCGCATTCGCCGCGGGCGTCCATCTTTTGCCATCAAATCGACCTTGCCTGCACCTTGTGCCGCAAAGTCGTCATCCCGGCGTAATAGCGTAAGGAAAGTTCGATCGAGGCCCTCACTTTGTAAGGCGTACAGATGGCTTCCACCAAGGGTAGTGACCAGTCGCCGTGGATCGTGCCGAGGGCGGAGGTGTCACGCCCTTCGCCGGCCGACAGATTCAACATCGACCGGGACGGGCCGGCGAAACGTGCCTGGAAGCTCAGGACACTGGAGCAGCAATTCCAGAAGCTGAACGAATATTGCGACGAGACCGTCGCCGAAATTCGCGCCTCGCTCGACCGAACGCCGCCGCGGTAGATTTCGTCGCCAGCAATCCAACGGCGAGATGACATCTCGAAGAGCGTCGTCCTGCGCCGGCGGTCCGGGCCTCGTTTGTCCGGCCGAAGCGGCATCCAGAACAGAACGCCGCATCGTCGGTAACTTACTTCTTGTCGATCTTCGTGACGGTCTTGGTCCCCGAAGATTCGCTCACCGCGAATGTGACGCGGTCGCCGGCATGCAACTCGTTCAGCCGCGAGCCGTCCTGCACCTTGAATTCCTCGGCCGCAGGGCTGGTGTTCGCGCCGACGGTGCCGTCAGGAACATCCTTGATCGTGATGGTGCCGCTGATCCGATCTATCCTGGTCACCATTCCCGTACGCGTTTGCTGGGCAAACGCCGACGAACCGATGATACTGAGGGCTGCGGTGGCAGCCATAATCATCCCCGCGATCTTCATGGAATACTCCCGGCATTGAGGCATCGGTGATAAGCCGTGACGGCCCGGATTTGTTCCCGGCGGCAGCCCGGCGCTGCGATCATTGCCTTACCGCGCAAATGGGGCAGGCTGGTGATCCATCTCCCAGCCTTCGGCAAAGTCGCCGGATATTCCACGGTCCGTCTTGATTTGGCCGCGATGGCGCAAAGCGCTTTCGAGCGCCGGTTCGCGACAGGAAGCGCGTCAAATCAAGAATCTGGAGCCCCGTTTCGATTTAATCGAAACGGAAAAGGCCTTAAGCGGCGCCAGCCTCGGGCTCGCGTTCGAGGTCGATTTCCGTGATGGTGCGATTGCGGCCCGTTCGCTTGGCCTTGTAAAGCCCGCGGTCGCATCGCTCGATCATCGCTTCCGCGGATTCAGCCAGCCGGAACTGCGCCACCCCGATCGAAACCGTGATGCTGCCGATCTCCTTGCCGGTTGCGCGGCGGGTCAGCTTGGCTTCGGCAATGCGGCGGCGGATACGCTCGGCGGCCGACGCGCACGTCTCGAGGTCGGCGCCCGGAAGCACTGCTATCAGTTCCTCACCGCCGTAGCGCGCCGCGAGATCGACTTCGCGGACGCCTTCCTGCAAGACCTTGGCGACCAGCCGCAGCACCTGGTCACCAACCTGGTGGCCGTAATCGTCGTTGAATTTCTTGAAGTGATCGATGTCGATCAGGAAAACGCTGAGCGCCTCGTCCTTCTCCATCGCGTCGATCTGGGCCTGGCGAAGGAATTCGTCCATCGAGTGCCGGTTGGCCAGCCCGGTTAGCGCATCGGTGTTGGAGCGCTGCTCGGCAGCCTTCAGCGAGTCGCGGATCGTGTCCAGCTCCTGCGAGGTGGCGGCGAAGTTTGCCTCCAGCGCGGACGCGCGCTGCGTCGCCCTCGACAGTTCGTCGACGAGCTTGGCGATGATCGGTTTCGGATCGGCCGACGCTGCGGCCTGCGATGAGACTTCGCCGAGTGCTGCGATCTGCGTGCGGTTGTCGGTGACGGCGGTGTTGAGAAATTGCTGGGCGCAGGCGATCAGGCCGCTCAACTGCTCCGGAAGACCCGCCAGCGGGTTCGGCGGCGAGTGCGGGGAGATGTAGGTGATGTAGAGTTCGTGGTTGGTCGCGTTGTCGAACGGGCGCTTGCCGGCGATCAGGATGTCGATGGTTTTGCGCAGCGGTACCGAAC
>DAIMKE010000953.1:0-3316 GCA_036721875.1 Bradyrhizobium sp.
GACTTCGGAAGCGACCACCGCAAAGCCGCGTCCGGCGTCGCCGGCGCGGGCGGCCTCGATCGTCGCGTTCAGCGCCAGCAGGTTGGTCTGCGCGGCGATCGACTGGATCAGCGTCACGACGTCGCCGATCTTCTGGGCGCCCTCGGCGAGCGAGCGGGCGGTCTCGCCGGTGCGGCGGGCGTTCTCGACCGCGCGGGAGGCGATCTCGGTCGATTGCGCGACCTGACGGCCGATCTCCGAGATCGAGGAGGTCAGTTCTTCGGTGGCGCTCGCAACCGTCTGCACGTTGCCCGAGGTCTGTTCGGAAGCGGCGGCGACGATGGCGGCCTGACGGTTGGTGGCGGTTGCGGTCGACGACATCGACTGCGCGGTGTTTTCCATCACCGAAGAGGCTGCCGACAGTCCGCCGACGAGTTCGGTCACCTTGGCCTCGAACGTGCGCGTGAGCTCGTCGAGCACCTGGGCGCGACGCATCTTGCCATCGTTCTCCGAGGCCTTTTCGGCGGCGAGGCGTTCGGCGGCAATCATGTTGTCCTTGAAGACGCGGACGGCTGCCGCCATCGCACCGATCTCGTCGCCGCGCTCGGTGCCGGTGATCTCATCGGATACGTCGCCGCTGGCAAGCCGCGACATGGTGGTGGTGAGGTCGACGATCGGCTTGCAGACGCGACGGCGTACCATCGCGATCATGGCGCCGCTGGCGGCGATTACCGCAACCAGAACCGCGAGGGCGATCAGGAAGCTGAGGCGCGCGGAGGAATAGGAGGTGCCGAGAATGTGCTCGGCGTTGTCGTAGAAGGCATCGCGCACGCCGATGATGGAGCCGAGCCCGAGTTGCGATTCGGCATAGAACTTATCCATGTCGTGTTCGAATTTTCCGGTGACCGCGCCTTCCTTGGCAAGTTTCAGTTCATTGCCGAAGCGCTTGACGAAGGCTTCGTCCATCTTTCCCAAAGCCGCGGCGACGTTGGCAGGAGTGGCGGGATTGCCGCGCAATTCCTGGAGTGACATCAGGATCTGGTCGGCGCGGCCTTGCGAGCGGCTGTATTCCATCTTTTCGGCCTCGGTGGCAACGCGGTTGTTGCCGACGAGGTTCTTGTGAACGCTGGAGTTGTAGCCGCCGACGTCGCGCAGCGTCCATGCGATGTTGGCGTAGACGGCCTGCCGGTAGGCGTCGCCGTCGAGTTGCGCCATACGCCGCACCTGCTCGTCGAGCAGATTGGTGAGTGCGCGGTTGAAGGCCGCGTTGTCGGCGACGATCTTCTTGACGGCGTCCTTGCGGGCTTCGGCCGGACCGTCGATCGCCTTGTCCATGGCGTCGCGCAGGCCGGCGAACTTGACGTTCAGCGCGTCGATACCGGTGCCGAGCGCCGCGGCGTCGTCGAGCCCGCCGGACAGGTTCTTGCGGACCGCGTTCATCTTGTCGCGCGCGCCGTCGGTGTTCTTGCGGTATTTGCCGTTGAGCTCGGCCCGCATCTTGGGGTCCACCGCGGGCGGCCCGTAGAGGATGTTGGTGGCAAAGCCACGCTCGGGATTCATGTAGCGCGGAATTTCGCCGACCGCCCGCACCACCTCCAGCCGGCTCTGCGCGACCGAGACCCTTTCCATGGTCTGGTACTTCGTGACGGCGACATAGACAGCGAAGCCACCGCCCACAGTAGAAAGCGAGACGATGGCGGCGGTGAGCAGGGTACCGATTTTCATGGGATGTGAGCCATTTGCGCTGGTAATTGGGTGCGGTACGCATCATAGGTGGCACGGATTAATCCCGGGTTTACGCATGGGGAGGGAGTGCGGCGGCAGCCGGGCAAAATCCCGTCATGTCCAGCGGATGTGGAGACAAGGCGCCGCCCTGTCTCACAATCGGAGTTTCTGCAAATGTCATCGGGAAGCGAGCGACGAGCCTGCGTGCGTGCTACTTGCGGAAAAGCCGCGAGGCCGCTTCGTTGAGCTTGTCCCGATCGTTGCCAATCTCACGAATGAGTTCGCGCGCCTGGTCTCGCGTGATGTCGTGCTTCTTCGCGAAGTAGCCCACTTCGTAGGGCTCGCCCGCAGCGATCTTCCGGCGATCGCGCCCGCTGCGCCTTTTCTTGCTGTCTGGCATGTTCAGCCTCGCAACGTGACGAGCCTCATCCGGGGAGGAATTCGTACTCCCCGATGCGCCAGGGCCTGACACCGGCGCGATTTTCCAACGCGAGCGAATTGCGTCCGTTCCAACGCTCGACAAGCGCGTGAACCTCGCCATGGTGTCTACGACGAGAGGCGCAGCCCGCTTGTGCAGCCTGGTTTGACATCGCTGTCTTCGGAACTTGCGCGGCTGTTGGCGCGTTTGAGCGCTTATGAAAAACGAAGACAAGCCCGCTTCCGCCATCGCCGAAGCGCGTATCGGACGCGCAGTGGATGCGATCCGCAGCATGTCCCGGGATCTTGCCGAAGAAGTTACGCCAACACCGACCTGGCGTGACCGTTTGAGCGCGGCGACGCGCGAGGCGCCGATCCCCTCGCTGGCTATTGCCTTCCTGATTGGGTTGATCGTGGCGCGTCGGTAGTTCACCGCTTGTCACGGACGAAGAAGCCCAACGGAACGAGCCATGGTCGTGCTCGTTCCGTTCGTTGCAGCGGCCAAATCTGAACGTAAACGCTCAGCGCGTCTCCTCGTCACCGCTCTTTGATGCCGATTTCGGCTGCGCCATCGGCCTGCGACCCATTTCGTGGCAAGGCAATGGCGTCCAGGTGCCGTCGGGCGCCTGCTGATACGCGTTGCAGGAAGACGAGGCGGGAGCCTCGCTGGTTTTCTGCTCGTGGTTCGAATTCCTGGCCAGCGTCGGCGCCGCCAGCGTGAGCAGGGCTGCGATCGAGCCGAGGAACATCGCGTGTCCTAACCGCATGAGAAGCTCTCCTTTTCGAAGTGGCATTCTCTTTCCTATGAAAGATTGTGGAATTTTTTTGAAAGGACAAAGCGCGCGCCTGCGTTTGCTTAACGTTTGGCAAACGCGCCGTCTGCCTCAGGTGCGCCGGGTCAGCGCCGCAGGCGTGCTATCGTGCCCGCGATGATCTGCATGGCGACGCCGACCACCCATCCGGCCATGATCGTTCCGACCCAGTTCATGTGCGGTTCCTGGCGCAGTACGATCACCCCGACGGAAGCAAAGGCTGACAAGGCGGCGAAGAAGGTGCCGACCGCGCTGAGCAGCTCCGGCGCATCGATCTTGCTGTTCCAGCCGCCGTGTTTGGCCAGCCCGTTTCCGTTCGTGGGATCGAAGGGCAGGGGCGGGGTATCGATCCCGAGATAGAAGCCGATGGCGCCGCCGAGCAT
>DAIMKE010000954.1:0-3315 GCA_036721875.1 Bradyrhizobium sp.
GTCGTGATGTTTGAGTGCAGCGAGACAATATCGTTGGTCTCGGTTTGAACAAAAACCGGCTTCTCGCCTTGGATATGAAAATGATCTTGGAAGCTGTAGATCTCGGTTCTGATCCGCTCTTCCGCGAGGAGGACCGTCCCAGTCAGATTCTTGCCCGTGACCAACTCAAGACAGTGAAGCGGTTTCCCACTTTCGAAGTTCGGCATGTATCGCCTCTTGTGGTTAGAATCTCCAGTATCATGCCGCTTACAAGCGCCATACGACCAGAGCCGCAAAAAGATCTACACCGCTGCGCAGACTGCCAGCGTGCCGACCACATTAATTCTGAATCCTCAGGCACTCGCGCCTCGCGGAATTCTCCACAGGAATTCCGAGAACGGGCTTGCGCGAGGACTACTTTTTGTCGTCGGTGGTCTAACGGTCGTCAACACTCGCGACTTTTCGATCGCAGATGCTACGCTGGACGACGCTCAAATACCACTTTGCGAACAGTCGAGCGACCGTTGCTATGCTGGTCCAGCAACGCTCCGATAGCCGGTGAATTCGGGTGGGCCAAAGATTTTGGGGAACAGCTCGGTTATATCCTCAAGCCTCTTGCCCTCCGTCACGTACGGCACCAGGGCCATCCGTAAGCGCGACAGTGCCACCTCGTATGGCATGAAACCGATACCCGCCGAGGCCGCCGCTTCACGGCTTGCGCAGTAGTTCTCGTTGAAGATGTTGAGCTGCCCGCTGCTGCGGAGGGCTTCAATCATCGCGTCGAGCCGCTTGATCGAGTCCGCTGCGCGCTGAAGCGCGAGGTCGTGGGGTGTCAGCGTCTCGTCCCAATACGCTGCCGCCTCGCGAAGCGCATTGATCATGGTGTCGACGTCTGGGCGCTCCCTAGTTTCCTTGCGGGCCTTTCGGGAAACCGCGATAGCGTTCGGCTCCCGCAACCAGTGGACCGAGCAGGCGTTCGGATTGATCTTGTGTCCGACGCGGATTTGGTAGGCCCCGTCACTCTCCAAGATGCTGATCGCGGTGAAACCGGTGGAGATCAGGTACTTGATCGCGGCCTTCGTCTGGCCCGAGGCGGTCGTCTCTGTGCGTTCGGCTTGAACATTAGTTGTCATAACTCATGCATGACCCTGCATCACGCTGTCGCTCGCGCTATAGATATTGCCTTTCCAGAGCACGGAGACCTCTTGGAAGTAATCGCTATATCGGATCATCGTCTTGTCGATGACCTGCTCGATCTCTCGCTGCCGGATACCCCATTCGTTAATGTTCAGATATACGACTAGCCAGCAGTCGGAGTATCGGGCGCCGTACCGGCGGACCTTATCGCGGATAGCGTTGTCTAGATAGGTGGGGATCGAGTCGGCTCGGGAATGCCAGTCCTCGACGGGATCGAATCGCATGCCGCGCGGCTCTCGGTATTCCTCTCCGAGCTTGCGGTCACCGTGGGTGCTGGTCACTTCAACTTTGATGGTGCGCTTGTTTATCCTGACAAAACCGTCCGGCCACTGGTCGCGTCGATCGGCGAGGCGAACTTGATCGGCGCCGATTTTCGCAGCGAACTTGGCGAGCACGTAGGCGTCGTGAAGGAACTTGAGCTGGGGCTGGAGGAAGAAGTCAGGATCAGCATTACGGAGGCGGAGCGGCTTCTCGATTTTCTGGAAGGCTCTCGCCGATTGCCATCGCACTAGCTCTACGTACCCAGCATCGATCTCTTCTTGGGTCGGTGGGAGACCTTCCGGAACGTGCTCATCGTCCTCAAGGTCTAGATCGTCTGTAAGCGGATCTGCTTCGCAGACGTCGTCGATCCATTCGTCGGGGAAATTGGTCACGGGGCGACTCAACGGCAATAGGTGAAGGAGAGATTGTGGGCCGGTTCGCGTTCGCGTTCAACCTCTCGCTGTTCGCGAACTATCTAGTTCTGCACACTCCCAAGATGGGTGGGTCGGCGATTGTCCAAGCCCACAATGAAGGAACTTCGCGCCCGCTCGGCGTGTACTGTGGTTCGCTCAATCCTGCTCCGAATTCACGGGACTATCCATGGCACCACTGCATCGCTATCACCCATCGGAATGCGGCGAGCAAGCAGCAGGAACAAGGCCATGAGCGATGAAAAGAAAATGCCATCGGCAATTCTAAGAGGGCGAGGGCTACGTCTGCTCTTCGGCGATCAATGGCCAGGTGATCCTAGCGTAGATCAAACCGAGGAGCAGATCAGGGAATACTACACCGGCGCGAACGAAGGTACCGTCGCGGTGATCCGACAGACATATGCAAATCGTTTGTTCTTCATCGTGAGCAGGGTGACCGGCAAGAACGGCAAAGGCCGAGTCTATCTCGCCGACGAACCGGCCACCGGATATGGCGGGTGCGCTTTCTGGATCAAGAGCGGGAAGAATTGTTTCTCCCCGAAGGGACAGGCGCGACTTGTAGTTCCGACCCCTGAGGTCCTCGCCCACGCGGAAAAGTATCCCGCCAAGGATTTCGGTACGAGCCTCGAAATCGATGTTGCCGACGTTCCCAAGTTGATCGAGCGACAACGCGGCAAGAATTAAGAGCGCTTCGCCGGCGAACCATGGAGAGGAACTCGTGAAGCGCGGAATCTAGGTCGACCAACCGATTGGAAGGCCGAGGCGCGGCCGTTGCTAGTCGTCCTGCGATCGGCGGCGGACGGCTCGGGCTCGGTCCATGAAAGCCAATACATCCTTGTTGGCCCGGCCGATCCGATCTCCGCCGCCCATGGGCTTTGCCCCTGGCCGATCGACCTTGGCACCATCGCTATTCTGCGCGGACGCCTTCCGTCCGCCTCGCTGCGTCTCACCGGTTCCGCGATCTCTTGTACCATTGCGTGGATAGCTGCTCCGCGGGATGGGCGGCGCTGGTCCAAGCCGTTCTGGTTTGCGGGCGCCGTTCGCCTCTCCGCCCTTCGTGCGTGCTCGCCAGACCGTCGAGGACAGGGTTCCGACGCTGACGGGCTTTGCTCCTCCGCCTGTCATCCCAGCGGCGGCCATGGCCCGGGTCATGTCCTGCCAAGTCATGCCCCGCTGTTCGGCAGCATCGAACCACCAAAGGTGTCCCATGACGAGGCGCGAGAGCTTCTTACGGGCTCCACCCGGCAGATGGAATTCCTCTGCCATGGCCTTTAGCCCTGCCTCCAGTTCTTTAATGGTAACCATATCGACCCCTCCACCTTCCGATCGGAGATAAGAACGCCCATGGCTTCTGCAAACCTCTGCAAAATGATGTATTCAAATGCCGAAATATGCAGGAGATTGCAGAACTCACACCTGTGCATCTGTGGATGACACCCACATGGCC
>DAIMKE010000955.1:0-3314 GCA_036721875.1 Bradyrhizobium sp.
GCTGCACGCGAGGCGCGGTAAGATTCCCGTCGTCTTCCTCCCCGCCGCCGGAGTTTACGACGGCGACGGGCGCTCGGCGTTACTCGCGCAGCAGATATCCCAGATCTACGAGCATCGCGTGATCTCGCACTTTTATCACGGGATGCTGCGTGCGGCATCGGCGCACCGCGACGACTTGGCCGATGCCGTGCTTCGCCTGGTCGATCGGCGGCACGACCTTTCGGCCGAGCTGCCGCTGCTCATCGGCGCGCCCGGCTATGCCGAGATCCAGGACATCGTGGGCGAGGCGCTCGACGGCGAGGTCCGGAAGACTATCCGGATTCCGTAGCCGCTCGCGAAGGCCGGGATCATCCTGCAGAACGAAGCGCTCGGCAGCGACGACTTCATCCAGCCCTGGATGATCGACAGCAGCAACGACCACTATATCCTCGATATCTCCCGCGCGCGTTCGCTGCTCGGATGGTAGCCGAAACACAGTCTCCGCGACACGCTGCCCGCGATCGTCACCGCTCGCTTTCACACTCACTGCCGCTACTGGATCGGCCAGCGTGGATGCAGCTCGTCGATCACGAACGCGTGGCGGGCGCGACCGCCCGGATGCCCTTCGAGAAGATGGGGATGATCGAGTGGCAGATCGTCATGCCTGTGTGCTACCACTTCGGCGTCTTCACTGGGCCAGATGCGGAACGCAATCACCGTGCCGATTAGCGCCAGCACAGCGGCCGCAGCGAACGCGGCGCCCATGCCGCCGAATGCGCCGATCTGACCTGCCAGTGGATAGGCAATTAGCCAGCACACATGGCTAAGCGCGAATTGCGCTGCAAACAGGGCGGGCCGATCCTGCCCGCCCGAAGAGCGGCGTAGCAGCCGGCCACCAGGCGTAATGCTGGCCGAATAGGCAATGCCAAGTGCTAACCAGCCCACGAGGATCACGCCCCAATAATGGGGGGCGGCGTGGTCCTGCCAAGACAAGGCGAGCGCCGCCAGCGTGACCGTCATAGCCGAAGCGGCCGACAGCATCACTGTCCGATCGGAGAGCCGTTCAAGCAAACGCGGCAGCAACAGCGCCGCCAGCATCGAGCCGCCACCGAAAGCGGCGAGCGTGATCGCCATCGCGCTCTGTCCACGCCCAAGGGCCGACTGTACCAGCACTGGCGTATTAACAATCACCATCGCACTGGCCGCGGCGGCTGCAAGAGTCACGGCGAGCAGGCCACGAAGCCGAGGCGTTTTGAGGTAAAGCCGGGCGCCGCGCGTGGTATTATAATAGATGCCGCCCGTCGGCCGGCTGGCAGCGGCCCGCGGAAGCACGGTCGTCAACACAAGAAGGGCCGAACAGGCAAAACCGATTGCAGTGCCTGAGAACAGCCAGTGGAAGCTCATAACCGTAAGCAGCGCGGCAGCGAGCATCGGGCTTGTCAGGCTTTCCATGTCATAGGCGAGGCGAGAGAGGGACAGCGCCTTAGTATAGTCCTGTTCCTCGGGCAGCACGTCAGGGATGGTCGCCTGGAAGGTCGGCGTGAACCCTGCCGAAGCCGATTGCAGCACGAAGATCAGTACGTAGATTTGCCACACCTGATCGATGAAGGGCAGCGCGAGCGCGACCAGGCAACGGATCAGGTCCATCGCGATGAGGAAACTACGGCGCGGCAATCGGTTTGCATAGGCGCCGACAATCGGGGCCACACCGATATAAGCGATCATCTTGATCGCCATCGCTGTGCCCAGCACGGCACCCGCGTCAGCACCAGCGATGTCATAGGCGAGCAGGCCCAACGCGACGGTAGCGAGGCCGGTGCCGATCAGCGCGATGATCTGGGCCAAGAACAGATGGCGATAGGTTCGGTTGGCCAATATTTTGAGCATGGCTACCTCGTTGGGCCCGTGAGACTGGTCTGCAGCCTCATGCGGTCAGATAACCATGCGCCACCATCAGCACTAGATAGCGTCCGGATTTGGCGATCGTGACCAGCAGGAGGAAGCGGGAAAGCGGCGTGCGCAAGACGCCGGCGATAAGCGTCAGGGGATCGCCGATGATGGGCAGCCATGAGAACAGCAGGGAAAGCGCGCCGAACCGGCGATAGCGCCTTTCCGCTTTCGCCATTGCGGTCTCCGAGACCGGGAACCAGCGGGCGCCGCGATGATGCGCGAGAAAGCGGCCAAGCGCCCAGTTGAGTGTTGAGCCCAGCACATTGCCCACCGACGCGGCCAGGAGCAGCGGGACCGGCTCGAACCTTCCGGAAGCCAGCATGGCGAGCAGCAGCAGTTCGGATTGTGCCGGCAGCAGGGTTGCAGCAACCAGCGCAGCCAGAAACAGGCCAGGATAACCCAGCGCGAGAAGATCGATGTCCGGCAGCTGAAAACTCTCCGGTAAAACGCATGACGCCGACGATCCCACCGCGCTGTTCATGAGGGCTCGCACGGCGGGATTCGATCGGACGAGATGCAGCGATGTCAGACAACCCGCTTGATCTCACTATAGGCGCCCTCGGTGCGTAGCATGATCGTCACCGGGGCACCCGAACGGTTGCGCCAGAACCAGCCGTGGCTGCCGTCGAATGCGGCGACGAGATCGCCTTGCTCGCCGGTCGACGCTCGGCCCTTGCCATAACCATGATAGGAGATGCCCGGAGCGTCCGCGTGGGTGTCGTAATTGACGTGGCCGCCCTCTACCGACCAGTTGAAGACGACACGGGCGCCCTTACTGGCCTTGAACTTGACCTCCGCGCCTTCGCCTGGCGCAAGTGTCAGGCGCGTCGTGTCGGTGCGCCCATCGGCTTCGCTCGCGAGGGGCACCTTCGGGGGCGCGGCTACCGGTTGCACGCTGCCGCCTGCAGCCTGCTCCACCTTTGCGAGGGCTGGCGCCTGCGCCGCCACTGCATCGGCGGCGGCGTTCTGTGCTGTTTCTTCAGCCAGCTGGACTTTGATTTCGCCCATCTGGGTAAGGCCCAGCGCGCGGCCGGCTCCGGTGGGATCGACACCATATTCCGAGGGCAGAATGACCGCGACGAGAAGGGCGCTGGCGGAGATGGCGGCAACGAGTGTCGCCCGGATCAATTGCCGATTGGTGGGCAGGTCGTCGAGATTGGGACGTTGGGCGTTGAACATGGTCGAAACCTCCTTGAAATCAGGCGACGGCAAAGCCGACGAGCTGGTAGCCGACCAGCACGAAGCCGGCGGCCATCAGGATGGTGTTGGCGGCGAAGGCGTGGCGCATGAAACTTGAGGTCCGGCGCCAGTAGCCCATCAGGATCAGGATGGCGCCGAGCGCGAGAAGTTGCCCGATCTCGACGCCGATATTGAAGGCGATCAGG
>DAIMKE010000956.1:0-3313 GCA_036721875.1 Bradyrhizobium sp.
CGCCTCGATACGCCGCCTCTCTCAACCCGTCATCACCCACTTTCCCGCATAGCTCCGCCCAAACGCTATCGCTGTACAAACGGCTGCTTGGCGCACGATATGTCCTCCTGGCTGGTGGCGATCTGTGCCACGAATTTACGTACAGTTCGCGGCCGAAGGCAAGGTGAAGCGCAAATTCATAAGCAAACCATCTTCCGTGAGTTCAGCATGCGCAATTGTGAATCCGTGCTCAAGCCCGTATGGGAGCTCGCATTTTCCATTCTGATAGAGGCTCACCTGTTGATTTGTGCCGAATTGGTCCGGAATCGCGCCCTCGGGATCTGTTACGGCGCGGTTGTCGAAGTGGCAGCGCAGGCGCATTGCAAAAAAGTGCACAAGCGTAGGCCTACCATTGATTAGCGTCAAAGTTTCATCGGTGAGCCACCCTAACGTGGGCGGACCAGTTACAAACTGGTCACAAAACCCAATGATGGAGTCAATTGATGAACATGATCGGTCAAAAGAGCCTGCTGGTAGCCTTCGCCTTGGCTCTTGCTCTGAGCTACTCGGCAGCGGCTTCCGCGCAACACGCCCCGGATGCGCACGCGCAGCAAAATGCGCCCGCTCAGCAGACGATGCCGGCGCAGCAAGGCCAGGGTATGGGCCATGATGCAATGGACCACGGTAAAATGGGCGCCAAGGGAATGGAGGGCGAACACGGCCGGATGGGGTCCGGAATGAAGCAAGGCGGTGCCAGCGATACAACCGCCACGAAAGGAGCCAACCCGCCGGCAAACTCGAACGCGGCGCCGCCCAGCGGCTTCAAGTAAACCGCCACCAGCATCTCGCAGGGCGATGGAGAGCCAATAGAGCGACTCGGCGGATCGCCTAGCGGAGATCATTTAAATTGGCCATCTGCAGCGACTCTGATTTGCAAAGTCACTGCAGCCGGCACTTATTCACCCATGTGATGAGGAATCACATTGAGGAACTGCGCCGTGGTCCTGACCGGTTCAGCACACGGAATTGAAGAAAACCGAGTCCTGATTTCGCCTATCGGGGGATGAATGATTGTTCACGCAAGGACGCACAGGATCATTGCGGCGATCATCAAGCGGGCCGAGCGGGGCTCATTTATTCCTTTGGTCGGAGTGACGGCATTTCTCTCAACTCTGTCGATGAGCATCCCCGTGGAATGGCTGGTAATCGCCGCCACCCTGGCGTGCCGGAGGCGGTGGGCCGCGACTGCGTCGGTGGCGGCGCTCGGGAGCGCTGTGGCGTCACTCGGTCTTTATCTCGCTTTTCATCATTTTGGCTGGAACATCTTGGCTGAGCGCTACCCCGAGCTTGCCGGGTCGCGGGCCTGGTTACAAGCCACGGATTGGCTGGCAAGATATGGGCTTCTCGCGCTGTTCGGGTTGATGGCTGTACCACTTCCTATTCCCAAACTGCCCATGCTCGCTGTCGTCGGAATCTATCGCCTGCCGGTACCGGACGTCTTTGCTGCGATCGTTGCCGGAAAGATCATCAAATACCTGGCTTACGCGTACATCGCCGTTCGTTTCCCGAACGCCATTCGTTCCCTCGCCGACCACGCCGTTCCATGGAGCAGGTTTTCCACCGCTCGATTGCAGACCTGGCTCGTTGCTGGCAAGGCCACGATTCGTAGAATACGTGTCTGGACAACGACGACGACGCAGAAGCACGGCATCAGAAATGGAGAAGGTAACATTGGCTGACGAGATCAGTGGCCGTTCGTCCGCTTGGACCCTGCAAATTGCGCCGCAGCGGGTTTGGGAAGCAATCACCGTCAGGTCCGTGCTGCCAAAGTCACAACGCGACGTCCGTTTGGACCTGTTTCGCGGCTTGGCAAACTGGTTGATCTTTCTTGGGCATATTCCGGATTCGGTGCTGGCCTGGTTCACGACGCGAAATTACGGCTTTAGCGATGGGGCCGATCTGTTCGTGCTGATCTCCGGCTACACGGCGACCTTCGTCTTCGGCAAGATGATGATGGAGCGTGGCTTTGTCATCGGAGGCGACAAGGTTTTGCCGGCGGGTCTGGCAGCTCTATGTCGCTCATCTGCTGATCTTCATCTTCTACCTCACTGCGGTTCATTACCTTGCGCATAAGTTCGACGATCCGCACTTGATGGATCAATTCAACGTGGCGCCATTAATGAACTTCCCGGTCGAGACTCTCTCGCAAGGCCTGATGCTCAAGTTCAAGCCGCTCAATCTCGACGTTCTGCCGCTCTACATCGTGCTGATGGCGGCCTTCCCGATCGTCCTGTGGTTCATGTTGCGATGGCGCAACGCGGTCATGATCGGATCGATCGGGTTGTATCTGGCGGCGCGCCATTACGGCTGGAATTTTGTCTCCTATCCTGCAGGCGTTTGGTATTTCAACCCATTTGCATGGCAGCTGCTCTTTGTTCTCGGCGCTTGGTTGGCGCTCGGGGGAGCCACGGCAACCCGGGTCCTCCTGCATTCCCGACTTCTTTTCGTGCTGAGTATCTGCTTCGTCCTGTTCGCGCTTGCCCTCTCGCTGGGCGAGCGAATTCCCGAACTGCGGCCGTTCATTCCTGACGCCATTGCGGGGCTATTCATTCCGAACGACAAGACCAACCTTGCTCCCTACCGTGTGATTCACTTGGGGAGCCTGGTGTTCATTGTCGTCTCGCTCATTCCGATCGATTGGCCAGGACTGAAATGGCCGATCTTCAGACCGCTGATCAGGTGCGGTCAGCAGTCGCTGCCGGTGTTTTGCGTTGGCTTGTTCCTCTCGTTCATCGCGCATTTCATGCTGGCGTTCGGTTCGGAAGGGGTGCTGGCTCAACTCCTGATGGGCGCGGCAGGTCTGTGGATCATGACGATCATCGCCTATTATCGGACATGGTCGAAGGACGTCGATAAGAGCCTATCTTCTGGCGGAAAGTTGGCGAAAAGCGAAGCCGGTCGAAGCCGCGAGCCCCGTGCCGAAGGATAAAATGAGCTATTGGTTCAGAGGCATGTCGTGGGGCAGGGATGATCACTTCCGAGCTGACGTTCTCCGAACAAACGCAAGCCGCCATTCTGCATGGGCTTCATTGGACGGCGTCCGCTATTGAGCTGCTCGGAGTGGTGGTGATCGTCGGCGGTGTAGTCGGTGCGACGGTGTGGTCGCTGCGCGAGATGCGGCACCGGCAATTTGCCGATGCGTTTCGTTCGTATCGTGCTAACCTCGGCCGCGGCATCCTGCTCGGTCTTGAGTTCTTGATTGCGGCGGACATCATCGGAATGATCGCGATCGTGCCGTCGTTCGATCGGCTCGGCGTCCTCGCGCTGATCATCG
>DAIMKE010000957.1:0-3307 GCA_036721875.1 Bradyrhizobium sp.
GGGAGTTCGACCGATCGCGAGAAGGAGCCGTAGCTGCGCTCGACCAGATGATAATCCTTGTTCTTCTCTTCGCGCTCGTTCTTCTTCTCGCCGCGGATGGTCAGGAGGTTGTCGGCCACGTTGAGTTCGACGTCCTTCTTCTCCAGCCCCGGAAGCTCGGCCGTAATTTCGATCGCCTTGTCGGTTTCGCTGATATCCATGCTCGGCATCGTCGTCGTGGCGAAGCCGGGGATATTGCGCGTAACGCCCTCGAACAGCCGGTCGATCTCCTGCTGCAAAAAGGAGAATGGATTGGTGTCGCGGCGGGTGATGGCGCGCTGGGTTCCAACCGGAACCACTGATTTCGTATCCATGGAGTGCCTCCTGGTTAAAGCCGTACTGGCAGTGACATGGTAGAAGATGGCGAACAGTGCCTGTTTGACGAGGATCAAACTCCCGCCGCCACGTCTCGAATAGGTTGCATACGACCGCTTGAGGACATTAGCCGAATGCACGTCATGGTCCTGCCAGCGCCCGGAGCGCCGCTCCGGTTCGAACCGCGCGAGGATCCGTCACCCGGTCCGGGTGAGGTGCGTATCAAGGTCGGCGCCTGCGGCGTGTGCCGCACCGATCTGCATGTCGTCGATGGTGACTTGCCTGATATCGCCTATCCGATTGTTCCCGGACACGAGGTCGTCGGTCGGGTGGATGCGCTTGGTGCCGGTGTAATTGACTTGCAGATCGGCGAACGGGTCGGCGTTCCCTGGCTGGGCTACACCTGCGGCGAATGTTTCTATTGCCGGAATGACCACGAGAATCTGTGCGACCGCCCGCGCTTCACCGGCTACACCCGCGACGGCGGCTTTGCCACGCATCTCGTCGCCGACGCCCGCTATTGCTTTCGGCTGGGAGAGGCCGGCGACGACATCGCCATCGCGCCTCTGCTCTGCGCGGGCCTGATCGGCTGGCGCTCGCTTGTCATGGCGGGCGATGGAAAGCATCTCGGCATTTTCGGCTTCGGCGCGGCCGGACATATCGTCGCGCAGGTGGCCCGCTGGCAGGGCCGTTCGGTCTATGCATTCACACGCGCGGGCGATGTCGAGGCGCAGGATCTGGCGAAATCGCTGGGCGCAGAATGGACCGGGGCCGCGGAAGACCGGCCGCCGGTTCCGCTCGACGCGGCAATCATCTACGCGCCGGTGGGCGCTCTCGTTCCATTGGCGCTGCGGGCTGTGCGGAAGGGTGGGCGGGTGGTCTGCGCCGGCATTCACATGTCGGATATTCCTTCGTTTCCTTACCAGATCCTCTGGGGCGAGCGGCAGTTGCTGTCGGTC
Source organism: Bradyrhizobium sp. (assembly GCA_036721875.1). GTDB lineage: Bacteria > Pseudomonadota > Alphaproteobacteria > Rhizobiales > Xanthobacteraceae > Bradyrhizobium. The sequence continues at coordinate 1,314 of DAIMKE010000957.1, forward strand.
GCCAACCTGACCCGCCGCGACGGACTCGAGTTCTTTGAGGTTGCGGCGCGAGCGGGCATCAGGACGCATACCTCTGTGTTTCCACTACGGGAGGCGAACGAAGTCCTTTCAAAGTTGCGCGCCGGGCGGATCACCGGCGCGGCCGTGTTGCAGCCATGACCGAACCGACCAGTGTCGGCACCACGGCGGCCGAACGGGACCAGCAAGCCGTGCTCGATTTTCTCGATGGCTCGCGCTTCGGGGTGGCAAAAGGCGGCAAGCGCATCGATACCCACGCCTCCATGGTATTTCTTGGCGGCGATACGGCGCTGAAGATCAAGCGGGCCGTCCGGCTGCCGTTCCTCGACTACTCGACGCTGGAGAAGAGAAAGCGCGCCTGCGAGGAGGAACTGAACGTCAATGCCGGCAACGCGCCGGAACTCTACCGCCGCGTCATTGCCATCACGCGCAATTCCGACGGGATGCTCGAGATCGACGGTTCCGGCACGCCGGTCGAATGGGCGGTCGAAATGGCGCGGTTCGACGAGGAGAAGTCGCTCGACCGTCTGGCTGCGTCGGGGACGGTCGATGCGTCGCTGGCGATCGCCATCGCGGACGCAATTTCCAGATCCCACGACAACGCACCGCGCACCGATGGCGCATCCTGGCTGGCTTCGATTCCAACCCTGATGGACCGCAATACAGCGAAATTTCGGGCGGTACGTAGCGTTGATGCCGCTGCCGTCGACCGGCTCGATGCCGCGAGCCGCGACTTTCTCGGGAGACATCGGGACCTCCTTAAGCAGCGGGCAGCGCAAGGGTTCGTGCGGCGTTGCCACGGCGATCTGCATCTCGCCAACATCGCGCTGGTGGATGGCCGCCCGTTGCTGTTCGACGCCATCGAATTCGATCCTGTGATCTCGACCACGGACATTCTCTACGATCTCGCCTTTACGCTGATGGACCTGATCCACTTCAATCAGGGTGCGGCGGCAAACGCGGCTTTCAATCGCTATCTGGCGCAGGCGTCGGCTGAAAATATCGACGGCCTTAGCCTGTTGCCGCTGTTCCTGTCGTTGCGGGCCGCGATCCGGGCGCATGTACTGTTCACCAAGAGCGAGCAGGCAAAGGACGGTGAAACGGCGCGGCGGGAAGCCATGCGCTATTTCGATCTGGCCGCGCGCCTCATCATGCCGAAGCCGCCGACGCTGGTTGCGATCGGCGGTCTGTCGGGGACAGGAAAGTCTGTGCTGGCACGAGCGCTGGCCGGTCTGATCGAGCCGCCGCCCGGCGCGCTCATTGTCCGCTCGGACGCCGTTCGCAAAAATCTCCTTGGGGTCGCGGAAACGACCAAGCTGCCGGAGGCGGCGTATCGGGCCGATGTCACGGCAAGGGTGTATGACATACTGTCGAATACCGCGGAACGCGCTCTCGCCCAGGGCTGCTCGGTCGCGCTCGACGCAGCCTACCTGCGGGAGGCCGAGCGGGCAGGACTGGCCGACCTGGCCCGCAGGCATGGCGCGCGCTTCGTCGGCCTGTTCCTGACAGCCGATCTGGCAACCCGGCTGGCCCGGATCGCGCAACGAAAGGGCGATGCATCGGATGCAACACGGGAAGTAGCCCTGATGCAGCAGCAGCTGAGCATAGGCGTGGTGGATTGGCACATGGTCGATGCCTCCGGTACGCCCGATCAGTCGCTGTCCAACGCCCGCGAACTGTTGCTCGAGCCGGCCACGGGCAAAGGGTGATGGTTCCAGCCGGCCCGGCCTGGGACGTTATCCCAGCGCCTTGATACATCTCAATGACCGATCGACGCCGGTCGCTATCGTTCATCGAACGTATTGAAATCGGAGGGAAATTGTCATGGCGGAGCTTTCTGAACGGGCCGTATCCTATGCCTCCCAATCAGTTGCCGATGGGGAGGCGCAAGCCAACAGACTGAACCAGAGCGCACTGGAGTTCCTTTTCGGCGCGCAAAGGATGCTGTTTGAGGAGTTCATTTTCCCCACTGACGA
>DAIMKE010000958.1:0-3302 GCA_036721875.1 Bradyrhizobium sp.
GCCTTGACTCACAAATCCCCATATGAGGATGGGTAGAGCGCAGCGAAACCCATCAAATCCCTGCGCACAGAAGCGTGATGGGTAGCTCCGCTCCACCCATCCTACAAGTTACTTCTCCGCATAGCGTCGAACCGTAGCCTGGATGAGCGAAGCGATATCCGGGGTTGCCTCCCTGCATATCGCTTCGCTCATGCAGGCTACATGCTCCCGGACGAACCTTGAACCAATTGCGCCCGGGCGCGTTGGTCTGGATGACCAGACCTGGATCACCATCCGCCGGACCGATGCGAACCCAGCCGCTTCAGCTTGACTCGATGCAGCCCACGCTGCCGCTCATGCCGTCGGCGGGCACGGAAGCGAAGCCGAAAAGCCGCGCGCCGCGAAAAAGCCCGTCGCGGGCAGAGCAGATGGTTGCTGCGAAAGCGAAAATCTCCCGCCGCAACTCGCTGCGAAAGCAGCGCGCCGCGCTGAAGAGCTGAAGCGTTATACGCGTCGTCATGGCCGGGCATAGACGTCCGAAGGACGGCGTCGCTTCCGCTCGCCTATGCCCGGCCATCCACGTCTTTCTTCCCGCATGTCAGAAACCAAAGACGTGGATGCCCGGCACGAGGCCGGGCATGACGGATTCCTAATGCAGGTGCCTGCGGGCGGCGCCGACCACTCAATTCCGCGAGTCGACTTGCCGGTCGAAATCGCGCAGGTATGACAGCCCGTGCACCGTCAGCCGGTGCGGGTCCCTTTCCCCTTCGAGATAGATCTTCATCAGGTGCTGCGAGAGGCGCTCGCGGGCGCCCTTGACAGCGGTGCGATCGGCGAGGGTTTCGTAAATGCTCAGCGCGCGGTCAACGGGAAGGGCGGTCATGGCGTGTCTCTTCGGCGGTGTCGGGGTGTTTGCACATGGTAAGGCCGGCCCATACCGATTGTTCCTGCAACGAAGCCTGGAACGGTGCTGCAATTTTGGGCGCCGGACCGGCGGACGCGCGTCTGGAGCCGGTTTGGTCCGGCCGCGAACTGGCCGTCCATGGGATCGAGGGGCCTGACTACCGATGTCCGCCGTGGTCGATGGCTCAAGCGACCGTGTGCTGGGATGCTACATCGTGCACGGTTTCACGGCCAATTCGGCCAATCGGCACCAATACGCACGCCGCATCGACAAGTCAGTTGATGATAACAACGCCTTCTGGGCCAAAAAGCTCTCGAACATTCTCTAGCTTTCCGTTTTCACGTCCGCCGAGGTCGATTATTGCTAAGCGCTTCTTCGGACGCGAACAACAAACATAGAAAAGGTTGCGCGTTCGTTTCCATCGTTCTGCCTTGTCCTTTAGATCCTCGCCGCTCAAGTATCTGTCGAACGAGTATTGAGTCCATTTGGCGCCTCGATCGTCTAGCACCACGATCACTTCGTTAAATTCTGCACCTTTGACGCCATGCTTAGTCGCGAATGGTGTGTGATTCAGGAAGAAATCGACAAATGAAGCAACTTGTTTGTAGGGAAGATTGAACAAATCTCTGTAGAATTTGGCATCTCTCTCTTCGCGCTCGGTTTCTTTTTCGTCCATATCGGAAGTGTCACGCTTGGGGGTCTCTAGTCGTTCCACGAGTTCCTCTATGATCGTTATGAGATTTGCTTGTTGGATATGAACAAGCACGTCTCGTACGGTAGCCGATCGACGAAGCTGCTCAAGCTTGTCGAGACCGTCTCGGACTTCCCGTTTTGCGGCATTGGATGCCAGCTGAAATCCACTCTTTTTCAGTATTGATATGGCAAGGCCTTGATTTTTTGCCCTCCACGCGGCCGCCAAGGTTTCGACTTTATCCATGAAGAATTCTATCGTCCTGTCCTCGCCTCCGAGAAAGTCTTCTCTGAAAAAACCTCCGCGATCGCCGTAGACTTGAATCAGATCGGCATAGCCACCTTTTCGCGCGATTAGGCGGTGAGTTAAAAAGAGTTGCTTTGTCTCGTCCGGTGTAATCGACCAGCCGCGTTCGCTGCGAAGGTAGGTCTGTGCAGCTTCCATTCCGGTCTCATCACTGGCGAAAAGATAAAGCGCTTCGCCCTGTACGTTATTGTGAGCAGGCACTTGCTGGATGTCGTCGCGGATTCGATTGAGGACATTTATCACTGCGATTGGACAGCGACGATTGTCTGGTTTTACGATCGGCCTTAGCGTCTTTTGAAGGTGGTCTGGAATCTCGCCGATGCCGGGATTGGTCGAGCTCGTATAAATGCTTTGGAGTTTGTCTCCAAAGAGGCCAACCACGAATCGGTCTCGCATTTTGGGCAGCATGATTCCCAATACGATTTCAACGACTGGGAGGCTTGTATCTTGATACTCGTCTATGAACAGAAACGGATACTTTGCGACGGATTATCCAGAAACATGAACTTAGCTACATGAAGAAGGTCATCGTGAAATAGCCGGCCCTTCATCAGGTTTGTGCCGAGGTCCGCATATGCAATGGGAATGTTGGCTAAGGTAGCTTCGAGCGTGGCTTGATCGACTTTTCGTCTGCTCTCCTCCTTCAGTGAGTGGTTATACTTCGCGACAGCGGCGCGCAGGGCTCGCTGATGCGGCGCGATTAGGTCCCACAAAAAATCATGAATTGTCGATACGCGCACGAGCGAATCGTTGTTGATGCGCTGTGCGATTTGGTCTTTCGCAACATTTGTGAATGTTATGCAGCCTATGTGCTGGCCCGATGCCGTCAGTCGATGTCGTTCTGCCCTTAGTAGCAACTTCAAGGCTTGCACTAGTGAAAATGTCTTGCCGGCGCCTGCGCCGGCATCCAGCAAGAAGCTTTGGCGCTGTTCAATGCATTCGGCGATGTCAGCATCTGCGTCGCTCATGAGCGTTGCTCCGACAGCCATTTCAACCCGTTCGCAATGTAAACAGGGGTTTTCCAACCAGCGTTCAGTATAAGGTCAATCGCGAAGTCAACTTTCGGAAATGAGATATCGTAAGCCGCCTGCTCCAATTCATTCGCGGAAGCTTGATCAAAAAGATCGCCTGTGCCCAATAGTCGCGATTTGTTCGCTATCAACCACCCACTGTTTGCATAGCAAAAGGCCTCTTCGAAACTGCGACCGCAAGGGGCGCCTTCGATCTCTGGAACTTGGAAGACCACCCGGATCGAGCCTTCGGTGCAGTCGTCGGGCTTGACGGCGCGAAGCTCGGCCAACACAGATTTTCCGGGTAGCCACGACTTAAGGGTGGCATTGCTGGTGGAGGTGCCAGCTGCAACTCGGCATTTTTTGCGGTCTACGTTGATTGAATCTAAGTCGGTGATGATCAGAGTAGGAA
>DAIMKE010000959.1:0-3295 GCA_036721875.1 Bradyrhizobium sp.
GCGTAGCCGAGCGGCAGCGTGATCGTGTAGGCGAGCAGCGGACCGATCACGGGCGTTGCTATGATCTCGTTGTAGCGGCCGACACCGCCGCGCCAGGGATGAGTGACGGGCGCGAGCATCACGAGACCGGCAACGCGGTGCGAATGATCGAGCGCGATCCGCGCGCCGAGGGCGCCGCTCCAGGAATGCACCACGAAGACCGCGCGATCGATCCCGAGCTTGTGAAGCGCCTCGTCGATCATCCGCGCCTGGATTTGCGGCGTCGAGTCCTGGCGCCGCCCGCGCGTGCTCCAGCCGTGGCCGGGGCGGTCGATCAGGATCACGCGCCGATCGCCGGCGAGGATGTCGCCGAGCGGCCGCCGCATCGCTTCGAGATTGGAGCTCGCGCCGTGCAGCATCACGATCGGCAGGCCCGAATCGCGTGGGCCGATATCGACGACATGAAGCCTCGCGCCGTCGACCTCGATCATGCGGCCCTGCGGCGGATAGGTGCGTTGCACGGCGACGATCCCCGCCTGCGTGACCAGCGCCAGCAGAACCAGCGCCGTCACGACTGACATCACGATCATGGAGGGAATCCGGATGTTCCTGGGCACAGGGCAGTTACGGTTCTGTATGGGCGGCAGTTTCGCCGTCTGCTCGACACGCTTCCACTGGAAAACCCGGGGCTGTGGATATGTGCATAATTGACGACCGGAAAAACTCAATGAAATCAATGATATTCTGGCGCGCACACACGCCCCGGAACAGCTTCATGCGGCCGTCATCACGGCTTCCATATAATCGCCATGGTCGGTTCCGCCATCTAGGCGCGGGTGGGCGCCGATCCTCCTCGCAAACTCAGGCGATGTGGAGACCGGCAGGATTTGTCCTGGTTTGAACCGGAGAATTTCGATGAGCTTCAGATCGAACGACACTGCGATCGACGAAATCGTTGCGAGCTGCAACGGCGACCTGCGCGGTGCCGTGCGGGCGCTGCTCCTGATCAACGAGCATCTCGAGACCGAGCTTGCAAAGGCCTATGCCGCAGCCGCCGACCGCGGCCTCGTCGAGCGCGGCAGCAGCGTCCTGCATTGAGAACAGGCTAGTTCGTACCGTCCTCCTCCTTTTCCTCCTCGGGCGTGACTGGGGGACAGACGCGGATCGTCGAGCGGGCAAGCTTGGCATCGGCCCGGGATTTGTAGGGACCGTCGCCGAACCAGATGTCGCCGATGATGACCGGATTGCTGGTCACGATGGTGCATTTGCCGGTGGCGCGGTTACCGACCACCCAGAACAGTCCGTCGGCGAAGCTCGCCGTCCCGGACCCGAGCAGCACGACGGCTGCGACCATCAAACGCTTCATGGCTTTCGCTCCTGCCATGCAGGTAGGCCTGCGGCGGCGCCGGCCATAGTCCTTCCGACGCGGCGCATGCGAATGTGGTTAATCGGCGCAGGCTCCGATCACTCGGGAAATGATCAATTTATCCGCTAGATGTCGCGACCCTCGACCTTCTCGGTCAGCGCCTTGACCTGATCGGGTATCTTTTCGAGGTGCGGATTGACGGCGAGCGCCTTGCGATAGGCGTCGAGCGCGCGCTTCTCGTCGCCGACCTCCTGCATGATCATGCCGAGACCGGCGAGCGCGCCGAAATGGCGCGGCTCGCGGATCAGCACTTGCTGGATATCCGCGAGAGAGCGGCCATAGTCGTTCTGCATGTAATAGAGCGTCGCGCGCCGGTTCCAGGCCTCGATGTAATCGGGCCTGAGCTTGATGACGGAATCCAGCAGCTTGATCGCGACCTCGATCTTCTTCGCATCAACCGCGGTCTTGGCGCGTGACATCAGAAGCGCCGCGGTGTCGCTCGGGGTCTGGAGCCAGATCGCCCATATCCGCGCCTCGACATGCTTGGCGCTGGCCTCATCGGGGGCCGCCTTCAGCGCGCCGAACAGGAAATCGAGATTCTTGCCGCGATCGACCTTGGGCAGCTTGGCCGGCGCTTCGGGAAGCTTCTTCTGCTTGCCGGGCGGTTCAACCTGCTGCGCCAAGGCTGGAGCCAGACCGGCGGTGCCCAGCACGAGGGCTAGGCACAGGGTACGCGGACGAGGGAATCTCACTGCCATGGTGAAAGTCTAAACACGCAAAGCCGCCCTTGCAAAGCAAAGGCGGCGTCAAACTCGTGTGAGCGTGGTCTTGCGGAGCGCGCGAAGGCGTCCGGCCGGGCGAGATCAGCCCTCTGCCAGATCAGCCCTGCCGCGCCTTGAAGCGGCGCTGCACCTTGTTGATCACATAGACCCGGCCCTTGCGGCGGACCAAGCGGTTGGCGCGATGGCGACCGCGCAGCGATTTCAGCGAGTTACGGACCTTCATGGCGGAATCCTGAACGTTCGAAAGGCCGTGTTCGGCACTACCGTTTCGGCACGCGCGAATGTGGCAAAATGAGATCTTTCCCGCTGGCGGACCGACCGCCCGGGACGGGGCGGTTCTTAAGGCATGGCAGGAGGTGATGTCAATGTTAACTGCCCCGTTCCGGGCCAGCAAATTCCGGAAAACAACCCGTACACAGCATAACCGCCCGGATCGGCCTGATTTGCCCAATCGCAACCTGCGGCAATGCCTTGCCAAATTCGTTATATCCTATAATCAATTTGGCAACCGGTCGGGAGGAAACCAATGCCGAAGCTGAAGCTGCCTGCTATCGACGATGTCGTCGCCATCGACATCCACACCCATGCCGAGGAGCCGTGCGGTTGCCATCCCGACGACGGTTACGATGATTTCCAGGCGCAGATGGCCGAGTACTTCAAGTCGCCGAACAAGCATCCGCCGACCGTGCCGGAGACTGCGGCCTATTACCGCTCCAAGAACATCGCCGCCGTGATCTTCCCGGTCGACGCCGAGCGCGAGACCGGCTTCCGCCGCTACAACAATTACGAGATGCTGGAAGTGGCCTCCGAGCATCTCGACGTCCTCATCCCCTTCGTCTCGATCGACCCGCACAAGGGCAAGCTCGGCGCGCGCGAGGCGCGCAAGCTGATCGAGGAATACGGCGTGCGCGGTTTCAAATTCCACCCGACCATGCAGGGCTTCTACGCCAACGACCGCATGGCCTATCCGCTCTACGAAGAGATCAACAATGGCGGCGCGATCGCGCTGTTTCATACCGGCCAGACCGGCGTCGGCTCCGGCATGCCCGGCGGCATGGGCATGCGGCTGAAATATTCCAACCCGATGTACATGGACGACGTCGCGGCGGATTTCCCCGACCTCAAGATCATCCTCGCCCACCCCTCCTTCCCCTGGCAGGAGGAGGCG
>DAIMKE010000960.1:0-3293 GCA_036721875.1 Bradyrhizobium sp.
ATCCTCGCCGGACACCTGCAACTCAACAAGGCGGCCCACCCCGGAGGAATACCCCTTGCCCTATCCATTAATGGCTGCAAAGACTACAACGCAGCGTTGTGCTTGGGGGGATATCTTGTGGCGGCGAAATGGCGCGACCCGAGCGGCGGATTGCAGATGCCTTTCCTGACGTCTGATCGAGCGGGCAAGTCTTATGGCTGATCTGTTGCCGCTCGATGTCATCGCGGGTACCCGGGTTCGTGATCGTCCACACCTGTTCGTTCTGGGATGCTACGACCGTCGTATTACATTTTATGCGCAGCAGGTACGCGCCCTATCTCTCGTTCACGCCTTGGCCGATCAAGGCTATCTTCGATCCAAGCCACGCATCGCGGTAATCGGCGCTGGTGCCGCGGGATTGACGTGTGCGGCGGGCGCAGTGCTGGCGTCAGCGAGCCAAGTGGTCTTGTTTGAGGGCGCGGGGAATCTTTTGTCGTTGCAGTCGACGACCGACCGCCGAAACCTCGATCCTCATATCTACGATTGGCCTGCCTTGGACACGACCGATCCCGTCGCTGACCTCCCGATACTGGACTGGCAGGCCGGAACGTGCAGGTCGGTGCGTGACGACGTGGTTGTCGAATTTGAGGACATCGCGGTCCGAGTTGGAGACCGGCTTGAGCAGCGTCTGCGGCACCGAGTCAATGAAATACGACAGGCCGGCACGGGCTACGAGCTCGCCTTCACCGATTTAAACGCTCCGGTGGGACCAGAACGCGAGCGTACCGACCGCTTTGACATTGTATTCCTTGCGATCGGCTTCGGCCTAGAGCCGCAGGAGACGGTTCCGAACGTCCAGAACAGCAGCTACTGGTCGGATGCCGGCGTCCCAGTCGGCGAGTTCGAGGGCCGGCCTGCGCCGCGGTTCTTCATTAGCGGGAACGGCGACGGCGGGCTGATCGATTTCGTCGCGGCAGGCTCGACCGATTTCAATCACGCTGGGATGATCCGGCTTATCGCTTATCATCCCGGCATAGCCGAACTCTCGCCGATCATCACCGCGATAGACATGCGTGCGCGAGGAGCTGACTCTGCCGGGCGGCGTTTTGACTTCATTGGGGCATATGATGGGGAGTTGCTGGACCGGTTGCGCGCCATCGGTTTGGTCGACGCGGTCGCTCGGCAATTGCGACCAGGCGTCCACCTTGTCCTGCAAACGCTTCATGCCGAAATGTTCGAGGTGACGACCTCCACGCTCAACCGAATCGCAGCTTATCTCACCATTAAGGCTTGCGAGGCAGACCCGGTACGTAGCTTCCGCCATCTCCAGAGCAGGTCTGTCAAACGGGTCGACCCGCCTGTGCCCTGCCCAGAGCCCGCACGCTTTTGGCTCGATTGCGATGGCGAAATAATCGGCGCCGACGCAGTGATCATTCGTCGCGGGCCGCTGCGCGACGATGTGCGTCACCCGTTCGCAGATCATCTCGCTGGCTTCGAAGAAACGCATCGAGAATGGCTCGAGCGTCACGGGGATGCGACCTTGGTCCCCAAGCTTTCGCGTGCCGCACGCGACATGTTCGCCGAAGCCGCGCGCGTAACAGATATTCCGCTGTCGCGCCGCGTTCAACGGCAGGCCGCCCCGCATGTGCCGATTACCGTGCAACTGCGTCGCGTGGGCGACCGTATCCGCTGGTCCGGCGGCGCGATGCCGCAAGACCTCGTGCGTTCATGGGACAATGACCAGCCGTTTGAGATCATCCTCCCTGATGCTCCGACCGACCTTGGTGCTGCAGGGGGTGCAATCCTGCGCGTCGCCTGCCATGCCAAGCGCGCGGCGCTGCGCGCGTCGCCCGCGCAATGGCGCGACCATGTCGCTCGTCTGAGCGTCGACTCACCGCACGCTGAGGCCATGGCTATGCCGGCGATGGTTGCTGGCAATCCTGGCGGCGGCGCCCAGGACCCAATCACCGAAGACCCCGCCCGGTTCGCCCGCCAGGTTCATACCGTGCTCGATAGCTGGATGCTCAGGCGTTTGAATGACCATCTCGAACGCTTCCTGGTTAACCGCGAGGATTCTGGCCATCGGATCGGCTTTCAAGTCGCGCAAGATCTAAGGGATGGGATGCGAGCCACTTGGGCGGAATGGCGCCTGGCATTCGAGGATGATCCAGCGCTCCTCAACCACTTCCTGCGCCTTCTGACTTGTGCGATCGACGACGACGGTGACCGCGACGCCGCGCAGATTCTCGTTGGCCCGGCGAAATTTGGCGCGATCGCTCGAGGTACGGCAATTTCACTGGCAATTGCGGCCGTGTGGCAGACGACCGATCCTAAGCCCGGGAAGCCCGGGAATCTGTTACGCCAGCGGGGCGAGGCTCCCGAATGGACTGGTCACGGGTGCGCAGCTGATCGTATCGACGGAACTGCGATGTCGCTGTGCGCAGCGAACTACATGTGGCAAACTCAGTTCGTGATCCTGTCGGTCCAAGGTGCCATCGAGGTCGCCCGCATTGCGGAGCGGGCTTTTGCCCAGGTCGAGACCCAGCAGCCGTCCCTGAGCGAGACGGATGGCTCGGGGCCAGTAATGATGTGGATCAGTCGCGAATTTATCGACGCCGTGGCTGCCGGCACCAACCAACTTGCCGCGTTGCTGGCGACAATCGAGGCACGTCACTTCTCGTCGCTCGAGCGAGCGATCGTGAAAGGAGCCGACGCATGAGCGACGATCGAACCACTCTCTCGCCCCACCTGGCCGAGTTTGCCAGTCGCCTGCGAGACGCAGCGCTAAGGTTGGACCTTGCGGTCGAGGATCGGAGCAAGCTCGCCACGACATCGTTCAGTGGCGGGACGTCTGCCGCAACATCGCTCAGCCCCACCGATCTTCCCACCGAGTGTCACGCGCTTAGAATCAATAGGTTCAACATTATACTCGGGGTTCTTCCCGACATTGCCGCGCTCGAGGCCGTGCGAGAGACTCTGCGGCGATATCGGAATCAATGCGTTGTCGCGCGGTCCTATCTGGCGCCCAACGAGACCCTCGACCTCCAGTTGATGTTGCTGGGACCTCGGTCGAGTGAGCGCCAAGAGGCCTGGCGCGCGCTAGCGCTGATGGTGGAACGGGACGACCGGGTCGCACGCAAGCTGGCTTGGCTCCGGCCGGAAGATCCGAAGCGCGACGACGAAAGCTTCGCAGATTTCCTCAAGCGCACCTTTCTCGCGCGCCCCTGGATCCGAAAAGAAGGTGAGTTCGACGACGTGGCGCTCGATCGGCTCAGTTCGACCGCCGCCACCACACCGGGGCTGCCGAGGACGAC
>DAIMKE010000961.1:0-3290 GCA_036721875.1 Bradyrhizobium sp.
GCTCTGGCGCAGGTTGGCCATCGCGACGCCGAAATCGACTCCGGCGCGGCCAAGCCAGCGATCCAGCAGTTCTCCGCGCGCTTGCTCCGCGCTGCCAAGCTGCGCCATTTCGATAAAGGCCGGGTTCGCCTTGACAATACGGCCGTCGAACTCCGTGATCACCAATCCATCGGGAGCCGCGTCGAAATATTGCAGCAATACTGATGTTGCCTTCAGCTCGCCCGCTTCCGGCGGCGTCGTACCCGACGACAGGCGGACCAGAAACAGCGACGCGTTTTCCTGTCGAAACAGTGATGCGGCGACGCTACACTCCCGGTTCCCTTTCGCGAGCTGAGCTCGGACGTTGCCGTCGCGACCCGTGGCGCGGACGTCTCCGAGAAGGGTCTGAACCTGCTGCGCACTCGCTGTGTCGAAATGGCCGAAAAGCCTTGATTTCAGAACCTGTGGCGCGCTCTCGTCCAATAGCGCAAGCGCTGCCGGGTTGGCATCGACGATCACGCTGCTGGTGGCATCAACGATCATGACCGCTTCCGACGAAACCTGGAACAGCAAACGGTAACGGGTTTCGGCATGCCGCAGCTTGGCATAGTCGCGTTCCATCGATTGCTGGGCGTTGATCAGTCGCTGTTGCATCGCAGCCAACGGGCGCAAATCGCGGCCGACCACGACGAAGCGATCCTCCCGGCCGATGTTGATGGCCGAATAGAGCACCGGGATATCCTCCCCACCGGCGGACGGATGATTGACCTGGCGCCAGTTCGACGCTTTCCGGATGGCTGCCTCGTGCAGCAGCTCCCCGACCTTCCCACGCGTCTCGGAAGTCACGGTCTCCGAGAGTTTTGAGCCCATCCACCTGCCCTGCGCGTCCAGTTCGAGCGACAGCTCCTCCTTGTTGAAGGCAACATCGCGAATGACTCCGTGGCCGTCGACAATGACAGCTACGTCGGTCGCAGCCGCAATCAAATTCGCGGCCGACATTGCGCCGAGATCGCCCAGCGACTCCTTCGGAGATTTGAACACTTGCACCAGGGCAAATATCCTCCACCAACCAGTGATCCTTCACCTCAGCGTTCCTCCAACCCGGCTCTGCTTGTTAGCGGACGCCTGTCGCACCGAGTTTGACACGGCAGTCCGCCGCTTTACCCGGACACAAATAGGTTTGCTGAGCCGGCAAGACGATGGAAGCTTGCGCGCGCCGAGTTGGCGCGCGCCTGAAAATTGACTGTCGTGCTATCGCGGCATCGCCAAACCGTGCTTGACGCCCCAGTCAAACCAGTTGTCGACAACGGTGCCGGAGAGAAGGATCCCGATGCCGCCGGTCAGCGGGCACAGGACAGCAAACCACCAGGCCCAACGATGAATTGATTCTGCCGTTGCGTTGAACCCCATGGTCCAGCGCCAGAACAACGCGGCCCGCTCCAGTGCCGTGCCGCGATCGACGATCTGTTCGATCTCGCGCTCACCGCCATAGCGACTGACGGCCAGGATCGTGGCGCCGTGCATGGCGAACAGCAGCGCGGAGCCATAGAGGAAGGCGATCGAGAGCATGTGGAACGGATTATAGAAGAGATTGCCGTGGGTGATGGAGAAGTTGTTGGTCCAGTCGAGATGCGGGAATATCCCGAACGGCACGGCTTCGCTGAATTGTCCCATCAGCAATGGTCGGATGAAGCCGAGTACCAGATAGAGCCAGATTGCCGAAGCGAAGGCCCAGGACACATGCGTACCCATGCCAAGCGCCCGCGCCCTGCGGTAAGTCCGCGCCCACCACAAAAGGATCGAGGTGGTGAGGAAGAATCCAGCCATCAGCCACCAGCCACCTTCCTGAAGCGGCGGAAAGCTGATGCCATATTCAGGCTTCGGCGGATCGAGCGAAAGCCAGGGCAATTGCCGGACGAACTCGATCGGACTCCAGTTCACCGACGCCAGCATGTTGAGACCGATGATCTCGATCGCGACGATGCCGCACGCGATTGACGTCAAGCCAAGGAAGCCGAGATAGACCGGACCGACCTGAGCGTCGCCGATCTTTCCGAGCCAGTAGTTGAACCGGCCCTCTCCGGAACGAACCCACGTTCCCGGCTGAAGCGGAATGCCAGGATAGATGCTGCTTCGCACCTGCACCTGCGTAAAGAAGTTTTGATACTGGGCCATGGCAAGGACTCTTTCTGATAACCGGAATTAGTTGGAGGACCAGATCGGAAGATTGCGCCACCAGTTCCACCATTCGGACCAGGCGTCGCCTTCGGCCCACAACGGTCCGCTGATCACCATGCAGACGGCGCTGAAGAAGACAGCCGACAGCGCCACGAACAAGCCAAGCCGGTGAATGCCGATGGTGCCGATCGAGTAACCGATCAGGTCGCGGAATATCGTGTTCTCATGCTCCGGCGATTTGACCGGCTCACCCCGGTCGGGATTGGTCGACGAAAGGATCAGGCCGCCGTGCAACGCCAGCGCCAGACACGTCGTGAAGAAGAACGTGATGGCGATCATATGCGCGGGATTGTAGTGAAAATTGCCGTACTGGTAACCGGTGTTCGACACCCAATCGAGGTGGGTGATGATGCCGTAAGGGAAGCCATAACTCCAGGATCCCATCAGCACCGGCCGGATCACCACGAGCGTGAAGTATGCGAGAATGGCAAAGCCGAACGCAAACGGCACGTGGTAGCCGATCCCAAGCTTCCTGCAGATTTCGACCTCGCGAAGCGCCCACGAAACGAAGGCGCCCATCGCGCAGATCGTGACGATCTGCCAGATTCCCCCCTCCTGCAGCGGCGCGAAAGTCAGTCCATACTTGACGTCGGGGGGATTAATACTGATCTGCCAGACGTTCCAGGTGGGCCCAAGTGCAGCTCCCCAAAGGATCATCGCGGTCCCCACCAGCGTGAAGAACATCGTCGTCATGCCGAAGAAACCGACATAAAACGGACCGACCCAGAAATCGAACAGGTCGCCACCGATGAGCGTTCCGCCGCGAACGCGATATTTTCTTTCAAAGCTGAGCATTGCCATCGTTCGTTCCTCCGCGTGCGAAAATCAGCGCCGTTCTTTTCGTCCTTCGCCTGGTAGCTACCGGAAGCGGACGAGACCGGCCGCTCTATCCAGCCCCGTCCGTTCCGGTATGCAGATTGTCATGCCATCAGGACGGCATGCTTGGTGGTGTGTACGGCAGAGTGATCTCTCCCGTCTTTGTCTTGCGGGGACCGTCCAGCCAGTTGAACCGGTCGGTCGAGAGCAGGATGAAGTGGATCACGATCGCCAGTCCGAACAGGAACGTGAAGAGC
>DAIMKE010000962.1:0-3288 GCA_036721875.1 Bradyrhizobium sp.
CCACGGAGCCCGGCCGGCTCTACCGCACCCTCAATTATGGTCCGAATCTCGACGTCTTCATGCTGGACGAACGCAGCTACCGCGGCGCCAACGGCCCCAATTTGCAGACCGCTTACGGCCCGGAAAGCTACTTCCTCGGCCCCGACCAGCTCGCATGGCTGAAACACGGTTTGCTGAATTCGCGCGCGACCTGGAAGGTGATTGCGTCCGACATGCCGCTTTCCATCGTCGTCTACGACGATGCCGCCAACAAGAAGGGTTCCGAAGCGATTGCGCAGGGCGATGGCCCGCCGCGCGGCCGCGAATTGGAGATCGCCGACCTGCTGCGCTTCATCAAGACGTCAGGCATCGTCAACACGGTCTGGCTGACGGCGGATGTGCACTACGCGGCTGCGCATTACTACAACCCCGACAAGGCGCAATTCCAGGAGTTCGACCCGTTCTGGGAGTTCATCTCGGGTCCGCTGCATGCCGGCACGTTCGGCCCGAACCAGCTCGACGATACGTTCGGCCCCGAAGTGAAGTTCATCAAGGCGCCGGGTCCCGGCAAGCAGAACCTGCCGCCGTCCGCCGGCATGCAGTTCTTCGGTCACGTCAGGATCGACGGCGCCAGCGGACAGATGACGGTCACGTTGCGCGATCGCGCCGACGTTGCGCTGTGGTCGACGACGCTCGATCCCAGACCGCTTTAGTTCAACGTCTGAGGCAGTTCTGCAGCAACGCCTGCAGCGCATCGGTCGAGTAGGGTTTGGGCAGGCGCGGCTTACCCGCGAATGCGGCCGGAAACAGCGTGTCGGCGCCATAGCCGGTAACGAAGGCAAAGGGGATTTTCAGCGCCTCCAGCCGCTCGGCAACGGCGTAGCTTTTTTCCCTGATGAGGCTGACGTCGAGCAGCGCGAACTCGGGAGGCCGAACAGCGATCAGTTCGAGCGCCCTGGCCACATTCGCGGCAGTCCGCACCGTTTTCACGCCAAAACTGAGGATCGTGTCCTCGAAGTCGAGCGCGATGATCGGATCATCCTCGACAACCAACACGTCATTGGGCATGCCGTCGCCTGGGGCGGGTTCCATGTTCTCGCCAGTTCAGCTTTAGAATTTCTGGTTTCGGGAGCCCGGGCCGAAGCCCCGGTACTGCGCACCCCGTCGGCGCCTGCGAAGCGCGCCATCCGGTTCCGGAACTGAAACCATCACAAGACCGTTCTACCGTCTGTTCACTTGTGCACAGATAAACGGATCTGGATCGATTTATTGTGCCCGGGCGGAAGCGTGGAACCATCAATGACTTTGCGACAACAGGACCCCGCCGGTGGACGGCCGTTCAATAATCTGCTGCGCCGGTTGAACGACGCTGATTTTGCGTTGGTCGAGCCGCACCTCGTCGCTACCGACGCCAACCCGAACGATTTGCTCTACAGCCCCGGCGACGACGTCGAGACCGTGCATTTCCCCTGCGGTCCGAGCCTGGTTTCCTACTTGGTGACCAACGAGGACGGCCGGGATGTCGAGACCATCCTGATCGGTCGCGAGGGCGCGGTCGGCGGCATCGTCAGCCAGGGCTTTCTGCCGGCCTATACCCGGATCACCGTCAAATTCGCCGGCCCCTTCGTGCGGCTGCCGGTCGCCAAGCTCGATGCGGCAAAATCGAAATCCCGCACGCTGAACGGCATCTTCGCCCGTTATGCCGATTGCATGCTGGCGCAGATCTTCCAGTCGACCGCCTGCAACGCAATCCATTCGATCGAGCAGCGCACGGCGAAATGGATCATTTCCGCGATGGAACGCACCGACGGCGACGAAGTCGTGCCGCTGACCCACGAGCAACTGGCAACCCTGCTCGGCGTCGGCCGCTCCTATACCAGCCGGGTGATCCAGACCTTCAAGGCGGAGGGCACGCTGGAGACCCGGCGCGGTTCGATCCTGGTCCGCAACCCGGATGCGCTCCGGGCCCGGTCCTGCCGCTGCAACGAGGCGGTCAAATTGCATTTTGACGAGGTTTTGCGGGGGGTCTATCCCGACCCGGACAAGGGCAATTAGCCGGCCCAAATGGGCAAAATCAGCTAACCAAGTGCCAAACAAACCATTGTTTTTTGGCGTTTTCTGAATATATTGCGCCGCAACGCGTAAGGTGTGCCCGGTCCTTTTGGCCGGGTTTCCTTTTTGGGGAAATGCGCCCCGGAGCCATGACCCGGTCATGCTCAATAAAATAGATGGAGCTGGATGACGATTCGAAGAAGCGTCATCACGCGCCGGTATTCCAGGTTTTAAAAGCGCGATCCGGAAAAGTGGGTCCCGGTTTTCCGGTGAGATCGCGCATCCACCTTTGCACGACCAGAAGAAGAGCCATGAACCTTCGTAACGTCGCCATCATCGCCCACGTCGACCACGGCAAGACCACGCTGGTGGATCGCCTGCTGCAGCAATCCGGTACCTATCGCGAGAACCAGAAGGTGACGGAGCGCGCGATGGACTCCAACGATCTGGAGCGCGAGCGCGGCATCACCATCCTGGCCAAGGCGGCCTCGGTGCAGTGGAAAGACACCCGCATCAACATCGTCGATACCCCCGGCCACGCCGATTTCGGCGGCGAGGTCGAGCGCATCCTCAACATGGTGGACGGCGCGCTGGTCCTGGTGGACGCCGCCGAAGGCCCCCTGCCGCAGACCAAGTTCGTGGTTTCCAAGGCGCTCAAGGTCGGGCTGAAGCCGATCGTCGTCATCAACAAGGTCGACCGTCCCGACGCCCGCCCGACCGAAGTCATCAACGAGGTGTTCGACCTGTTCGCGGCGCTCGACGCCAGCGAGGAGCAGCTCGATTTTCCGATCCTCTACGGGTCGGCCAAGCAGGGCTGGATGGCCGACAGCCCGGACGGCTCCCACGACGCCGGCATGCAGCCGCTGTTCGATCTGATCGTGCGCCATGTCGCGCCGCCGAGCGTCGAGGAAGGCCCGTTCCGGATGATCGGCACCATCCTCGAAGCCAACCCCTATCTCGGCCGCATCATCACCGGCCGCATCAGCTCGGGCTCGATCAAGCCGAACCAGCAGGTCAAGGTGCTCGGTGCCGACGGCAAGACCATCGAGCAGGGCCGAATCACGAAAATCCTCGCCTTCCGCGGCATCGAGCGCACCCCGCTTGATGAAGCCGAAGCTGGCGACATCGTCGCCATCGCGGGCCTCACCAAGGGTACTGTTGCCGACACCTTCTGCGATCCGAGCGTTGAAACGCCGCTGGTGGCGCAGCCGATCGATCCGCCGACGGTGTCGATGTCGTTCATCGTCAACAACTCAC
>DAIMKE010000963.1:0-3287 GCA_036721875.1 Bradyrhizobium sp.
CTCGCCGACAAATAGCGCGATCAGAATGCCGCCACTTAGCGCGAGCGTTTACACCGTTCGCGGTCCCGATCGGCCCAGCGTCCCCCGGAACCGTTCGTTATCGGGAAGGCATCTAAGCGGTCTGCACCATCCTTCATCTAAAGTTCTCCAAGCGCTTCTGAGGATTTTCGGGCGCACCAAAAGCACTTGCTCCTCCAGTGGCTGGAGCATGTAACCGCAATTTGCTCTCCTGCGGACGGGGGGCTGGAGGTGGCTTTTTGACGGCCCGTGTTGAAGCAATCGGTATGTCTCGACGCTCATTAGTGGCGCGGCTGGTGGCCTGTGGAACCGGCTTGGTGCTCGGTTCTCCAACGCTCGCGCGACAGACTTCCCGGTCTGCGGGCTCGTGGAACTTCGGTGCGGCTCACCTCGAATGGGAGCCGCTGGAAGTCGGCACGGGTGATACCCTCCTTGTTTCGGCACAAGTGCGCGGAGTGCCGGTGCGGGCGGTGCTCGACAGTGGCAGCGGCGCGTCGATCATGAGCACGGCGCTCGCGGCGAAGCTCGGCTTGAACGATGGTGAGCGGCGCATGATTAGCGGGCTGAGCGCCAAGGCCCCGGTGCTGCTGGTCCGCGACATCGACGTACAGCTCGCCCGCGAAACCCGTCGCTTACCCTTTGCCGTCGTTGGTGATCTGAGTTCAGTGTCGGCGGCCTTCGGACGACCGATCGATATCCTCCTCGGTGCCGATATGTTCACGGGTAGCTGCATCGCGCTCGATTTCGCGAAAAGGCGTATGGCGGTCGTCAAGTCAGGCACGTTTCTCGCCGGTCCCGACTGGCGCGCTGTCGCGCTCGGGCGCGGTGCCAAGCAGGAGCTGTTCATTCGAGCTTCCGTCTCGGGTTTGCCTCCCGTGCCCTTGATGATCGATCTTGGCAGCTCGGCCGCGCTGATGCTCTCGTCGGCCTATGCCCGCGATCAAGGGCTGTTGAACGGGAAGCTCGTCTCGACCGCGGCGATCGGCGGCGTCGATGGTGTGCGTATCAACGATGCTTTCACGATCCAGAACATCAACATCGAAGGGCTTGGCGTCTCGAACGTCCCCACACTCGGGATGAGAGCTTGGCTCTCCACCAGCACGGTTGGCAATGTCGGCCTACCGCTGATCGCTCAATTCGACGTGGTGTTCGACGTGACCGCCGGATTCGTGTGGCTCCGGCCACTCGGTCCTCGTCGTCGCCTGCCGATGCTGAAGGACCGTAGCGGCCTTGGCCTCGCAGCCTCACCAACGGCGCTCACCGTTGTTCATGTGGCGGCGAACAGTCCCGCGGAAAAGGCTGGCTGGGCGGTCGGCGACCGGATCGTGGCGGTGAACGGCCATTCGATCGATGCGAACTATACGCGTGGGGAGCTCTGGCAAGTGCGCTCCCGGCCTGCTGGCACCCTCGTAAAGCTGACGATGGCCTCGGGTGATGTGCGCGAGCTCAGGCTGGCCGATTATTATTGATCGGCTTGAGGGTGGCCTTTGCCGATCGCCTTCATGATCCGACAATCGGCCATGCGCGCCTTGGTGCAGCTCTGGCTGAGCATTGCCAACTCATCCCGCAACACCGCGAGTTGCGCCAGTCTCTCCTCCACATCCTTGAGGTGCTGAGCAGCGATAGCTGAGGCGGCACCACAATCCTGGTCCGGGTTCTGCGCCAGCCCCATCAACGAACGGATCTCGTCGACGGAGAAGCCAAGCCGGCGACCGTTGCGGATGAAGTGCAAACGCTCAATGTCACTGGCATCGTAGGTTCTGCGACCCGACGCCGTGCGAGGGGCGGATCGGAGCAACCCGATCGACTCATAAAAGCGGATCGTCGTCACCTTCGTCGAGGTCTCGCTGGCGAGCTGCCCAATCATCACCGGCTTCATCATGCCATCCTTGCTTATGCGAACGTGTCGCACATTTCGCTTGCTTCTACAGCGACTGGAGGTGGTAAGGAAGGCCGCATGAATGCTTCTACCGAAAGCTGCGGGTGCCACGGGGAGCCCGCGCGCGCGCAAACCGATCCGGCCTATCGCCGTGCGCTGCTGACCGTCGTGGTGCTCAACCTCGGCTTCGGAGTCGCCGAGCTGTTCGGCGGGTTCATCGCCGATAGCCAAGCGCTGAAAGCGGATTCCCTCGATTTTCTCGGGGACGGGTCGATCAGCCTTATCGGTCTTCTCGCGCTTGCCTGGTCCGCACGGGCGAGGGCAAAGGTCGCGCTGACGCAGGGGTTGTTTCTCGGTGCGCTTGGCGTGGGCGTAATCGGTTTCGCGATTTGGCGCGCCCTGAACGCAACCGCGCCCGATGCCGAACTGATGGGCACAATCGGCGTTGTCGCGCTCGCGATCAATGTCGTGTCCGCCTTGGTGCTTGCGCGTTTCCGGGAAGGGGACGCCAATGTTCGCGCGATCTGGCTGTTCAGCCGCAACGACGCGCTCGCCAACGTGGCGGTGATCGCCGCGGCCGGTCTGGTGGCGTGGACAGGAAGCGCCTGGCCGGACCTCGCCGTCGCCGGCCTCATCGCCCTCCTGTTCCTCCACTCCGCTTATGAAATCGTCACTGGCGCTCGGCGCGAATTGGGAGAGCGGTAGTGCGTCTGCTCGCGTTGATCCGGGCAATGCTCTCGTTGCGGCTGCTCTCCGCGCTCGCGGCGCTGCTGATCCCTGCTGCGGCAATCGCCGAACCCGGCGACGTGCAAACCGCATGGCGGCTGCTCGACTATATGGCCGTCGATTATGGCGGCGCGGTCGCCAACGGTCGGATCAAGAGCACGTCGGAATATGCCGAGATGACGGAGTTCGCCGCGTCGGTCTCGACACGGCTTCAGGGCCTGCCGGCGAAGCCGGAGCGTCAAGCCCTCATCCAGCGGGCTGCCAACCTCCAGGCGGTGATCGCGGAAAAGGGACCGACTGAACAGGTGGCAACATTGGCGCACGGGCTCGCGGCCGATCTGTTGCGCGCCTACCCGGTGCCGCTCGCGCCCGATAAGGCTCCGAACCTCGTCTCCAGCGATGCCCTGTTCCGACAATCCTGCGCGTCCTGCCACGGGATGACGGGCAACGGCCGTGGCCCTGACGCCGCCAAGCTCGCTACGCCCCCGATTGCTTTCACCGATGCCGAGCGCGCGCGCCAGCGCAGCGTG
Organism: Bradyrhizobium sp.; assembly: GCA_036721875.1. Lineage (GTDB taxonomy): Bacteria > Pseudomonadota > Alphaproteobacteria > Rhizobiales > Xanthobacteraceae > Bradyrhizobium. The sequence goes on from DAIMKE010000963.1 coordinate 3,154, forward strand.
TTCGCGCTCTATCAGGTGGTGACGCAAGGCATCGACGGGACCGCGATGCAGAGCTTCGCCGATCTGCCCAACGATCAGCGCTGGGCGTTAGCATTCCGAGCCGGGAGCTTCGCCTTCACGGATGCGCAGGCGTG